>JBDTPD010000291.1:0-5778 GCA_039932855.1 Chitinophagaceae bacterium
ATAAAGAATCTGTTCCGGCCATTAACCGGAATATTATTTATCATCCAATGTTTGCTAAAGCATCGGATGTATTATCACAGCCTTTCAAACATACTGAAAATAGTTACGATGAATATAAGGACCAGGTATTGCTTCCGCACATGCTCACCAAAACGGGCCCATTCATAGCTACAGGCGATGTAAACAAAGATGGTACGGAAGATTTTTATGTCGGAGGTGCTGCCAACCAGTCTGGTGCTTTGTATTTACAGGTGGGAGATAAGCTTGTCAAACAAAAAATACCTGCATTTGAAACTGATAAGGCGTTCGAAGATATAGGCACACTTTTCTTTGATGCCGATAATGATGGTGATCTTGATCTCTATGTAGTAAGCGGTGGAAGCGAATACAAAGAAGGTTCGGATATGTACCAGGACCGTTTATACATAAATGATGGTAAAGGAAATTTTACGAGAGGGGTGTTACCTAAGACAATGAGTAGCGGATCATGTATTGCAGCGTATGATTTTGATGGCGACGGTGATCTTGATTTGTTTCGGGGCGGCCAGGTTGTACCACATAGCTATCCATCAGCGCCGCGTAGTTATGTGTTCGTAAACGATCATGGAAAATTTGTCGATCGCACAATGGACGTAGCACCAGCACTGGCTCAGGCAGGCATGGTTAATTCAGCTATCTGGGCCGATTTGAATGGCGATAAAAAAGCGGAACTTATTATTGCCGGAGAATGGATGCCGATAAAAATATATGAATCCGGTAGCGGTAAACTAAATGATGTCTCAAATAATTACGGATTGAAAAATACAGAAGGCTGGTGGAATAAACTGGTAGCCGATGATATTGACGGGGATGGTGACATTGATATTATTGCTGGTAATCTTGGGGAAAATTATAAATTCAAAGCCAGCGTAGAAAAGCCGTTTGAAGTATATGCAAAGGATTTTGATAATAACGGCACCAATGATATTTTTCTCGCCAAATATAACGGTGATGTGCAGGTACCGGTTCGCGGCAGAGAGTGTACCTCGCAACAATGTCCATTTATCTCACAAAAATTCCCTTCCTTTTTAGCGTTTGCCGAATCTGATCTGAAAACAATTCTCGGCGAGCAGATAGAATCAGCCCTTCATTACAAGGCTCATCTTTTCTCCAGCGTTATACTGGTCAACGATCACGGAAAGTTTACCATTAAGAAGTTGCCAGTGGAAGCACAGTTTTCTACTGTCAACTGTATCATGGTTAAGGATTTTGACAAAGACGGTAAGAAGGATATTCTGATAGCAGGGAATAAGTTTGATGTGGAAGTTGAAACAACACCCGCTGATGCTTCACCTGGTTTGTTTCTTAAAGGATTAGGAAACATGAATTTTCAAAGTGAGAAACCTTTGGAAAGCGGTTTCTTTATTCCCTATAATGTAAAAGATATGCAAGCGGTAAAATCCAAAGATGCATGGAACATATTGGTAAGTTCTAATGATGATTCGCTGAGGGTATTTAAAACTGTTAAATAGAATTGATTTTTTTTAACTCATATTATATTACCAGGAACAGCAGGTTGCTGTATTTGCCATTTGTTCTGCTATTATTTTTTTATAGCTGTAATGTAAAAAAGCAAAATCGTCTTGCAAAAGCAACCAGTCCATATCTACAGGAACATGCAGACAACCCGGTTGATTGGTATGAATGGGGGGAAGAAGCATTAGCCGCCGCGAAGAAAGAAAATAAACCATTGCTCATCAGCATTGGCTATGCTGCCTGCCATTGGTGTCACCAGATGGAAGCGGAATCATTCATGGATACGGCGGTTGCGAGAGTAATGAACGATAATTTTATTTGTATAAAAGTTGACCGTGAAGAACGGCCTGATATAGATAAGGTATACATGAATGCCTGTGAGTTGATTTCTGGTAATGCAGGCTGGCCATTAAATGCCTTTGCATTGCCGGATGGAAAGCCATTTTACGCAGGTACCTATTATTCAAAACAAAGTTGGATAAACCTGCTTACCCGGATCAGTGAGACGTACAAAACAAAAAACAACAAGGTCGTATACCAGGCGCAGTCGCTTTCAAAAGGCATTGCTCAATTGGAATTTTCTGTACTGGCTGATAGTGCAGTTAATGTAGTTGACAAAATTTCGTACCAGCAGTTATTCAGTAAGGTATATGAAAAAACAGATTTGCTGTCAGGAGGTTTCAAGGGATCACCAAAATTTCCATCTCCTTCTGCTATTGAATTCTTACTGCAATATTATTTTCTTACAAAAGATAAGAGCGCACTCGATGCTGCTACTACAACGCTAACCAACATGGCGCTGGGTGGTATTTATGATCAGTTAGGAGGAGGATTTGCACGTTATGCTACCGATAGTTTATGGCGCATACCGCATTTTGAAAAAATGTTGTATGATAATGCACAACTTATCAGCGCGTATGCACATGCTTACCAGGTGACCGGCAATAAATTTTTTATTCAAATAGCCATGGAGATCATTGCTTTTGTGCAACATAATCTGAGCAATGGGGAAGGTGCTTATTTCAGTTCGGTAAATGCTGACACTGATGAAGGGGAGGGGCAATTCTATACCTGGAGCGTTGGCGAACTAAAAGAGAATTTACCCGATGCATATAAGGAAGTGCAGGCGTATTATAATGTATCAGAAAAAGGAAACTGGAAATCAGGCAGGAATGTTTTGTATAGTTCATCGACGCCTTTGCAATACGCCCATCGTTTTCATACCGATTCTGTTGGTTTTCTTAATAAGTTATCAACGGCGAGAGCCTCATTATTAAAAGCACGTGATAAAAGAACTAAACCAACAATTGATGACAAAGTGCTAACATCATGGAATGCCTTATTGATAAAAGGATTTATTGACACATATGCTGCCGTCGGTAACAACACATATCTCCAATATGCACTGTCCGGCGCTCGTTTTATGGAAAAGATGATGCTGGAAGATGGTAAGCTATTCAGAAATTATAAGAACGGCGTAAGATCGGTGAACGCTTTTTTGGAAGATTATGGATTGCTTGCTAAAACGTATATACGTTTATACCAGGTTACTTTTGATAAACACTGGTTAATTCTGTCAAAGAAACTGATTGACTATTCAATTAAGAATTTTTATGATCCCGCATCTGGTATGTTTTACTATACCGGGTTACATTCTGATTCCAATCTGATCCGGAAAATCGAAATTGCAGACAATGCTATACCTGCCTCCAATTCAGTGATCGCGGAATCCTTATATGGACTTGGGATTTATTTTGCTGATACAAGCTATACAGATAAAGCAAGCCAAATGTTGTCGAGATTAACAAAGCAACTTGCTACAGGAGAAATAAATTATTATACAAGCTGGTGCATGCTCGCGGGATTATTTTCTTATGGTACAAATGAAGTAGCTATTGTTGGTCAGCAGGCGTTAACTAAAAATCTGGCCTTACAAAAAGAGTATTTACCGGCATCATTATTCATGGGATCACCAGGAGTGGAAGATATTCCTTTCCTGGAAGGAAAAAGAAAAGATGGGCATACGCTTATCTATGTATGTACAAATGGCGCCTGTAAAAAGCCCGAAGAAGATGTTTATTCAGCATTAAAGCAATTGAAGAACTAATAATAAATATAGTATCAAAAGGATAACATGACACATCACTTTCAACGGATATGTAGTAATAGAATTTTTATCTTGTTAGGGGCATTACTTTTTTGTACACAGCACAATTTTGCTCAATCAGGATCACCGTATCAACAGGTCAATACCTATGTAAATCCTGTACTGCCGGGTGATCATCCCGACCCAACGCTGTTGAAAGTTGGAGATGATTTTTATCATTGCGGATCAAGTTTTCATTTCACTCCTTATTTACCTGTTTATCATTCAAAGGATATGGTTCATTGGGAAGTGATCAGCAGGGTAGTGCCCCCTTCCAAGGGAAGTTTCGTTACTGACAGACCATCCGCAGGTATCTGGCAGGGCGCTATCACTTATTTCTATGGATCATACTGGATTTATTTTTCAGCCAATGGTCAATGGTTCTCTAAAGCATCTTCACCGAAAGGTCCGTGGTCGGATCCTGTACAGTTGACAACAAATCGTCAAACAGGTCCGCTTGGTTATGATAATTCAATTTTTGTAGATGACGATGGCAAGCCTTATATGGTTATAAAAAATGGACAGAAGATAAATCGTTTGCAGGCGCTTGGGCATGATGGGCAGCTGGCAGATACTGTCATTAACCTGGATTGGATCAATGCTCAATTACAATATAGTTGGGCCGAAGGACCTGTTATGTGCAAACGCAACGGATATTATTATTATTTTCCTGCCGGTGATGTATCGGGCGGACAATATCTGTTAAGAGCAACTGCCCTGACAAGTGATTCTACCAAATGGGAACGATTAGGGAATTTTTTCAAACCAATTACTGATTCTAATACGCCTTTCAGAATTCCTAATCATATTTCAGCACCGCTTCAATTAGCTGATGGGACATGGTGGACACTTGCCCAAAGTTATGAACGGCTTCCTGGTGACGATTGGTCAGGCATGGGCAGGCAAACATCTTTATACCAGGTTGTCTGGGAAGGTGATCGTCCCTGGGGAGTCGCACCAACTACAGCTCCTTTGAAAAAACCATTGCTTCCGCAATCAGGCATTCTCTGGCGAAGTGTTCAGTCCGATTATTTCGATCATGATTCAGTAAATCTATGCTGGCATTTTTTAAGTAAAAAAGCAGTTACACAAAATTCATTGACAGCAAGGAAAGGATGGTTGCGGCTAATACCTGATTCCAACAGAACACATATTGTTCAAAAAGAAACTGATCATTACTACAGTGTAGTTACTAAACTTGACTTCAATGCAAAAGATATAGCTGATAAAGCGGGTATCTATCTTACCAACGGAAACCAGCGCGTTATTATCAGGTTATATAGTGGGTTCGATAAAGGAAAGAAAATTATTCTCCGATCCGATTCATCAACCCGGATCATCGATAATAAATCCGGGTCTGTAGTTTGGTTGAAGCTGGAAAGAGCGGAGCATCAACTTAAAGGATATTATAGTACTGATGGAAAGAACTGGATAACCGTTGGCGCTCCGGTAAGTGCAGTTAGTTTAGATAAGGTGCAACCAAATTGGAACTCATGGGTAGGTACAAGCGTTGGCTTATTTACCGAAGCAAAAGCAGCCGATTTTGATCTGTTCATTTGCAAAGATGGATTGTCATCATTGCCTGCCGTGGGATTCAGCAATTATTATGGTGTTGAAACGGTTGACGATAATGAAGCAAAAGCGGTAACAAATACCTCTTCCAATGGTGGATGGTTTATGATCTCCGGTGTGGAGCTTGGCAGATCCGGGCGCACGGCTTCACAGATGGAAGTAATAGCTTCATCCGATATCAATGGCAAACTGGAAATATGGCTGGATGATTTAACTACCGGAAAGTTGATTGCTACCGTACCTGTCACCAAAACTGCCGGAAAAAAAGAGAAAACATTTAAAACAACAGTACAGCATATCGCAGGTCATCACGATGTGTTTATTAAGTTCCCGGCTGGCAATGCAAAAGAAATAAAGATAAGCGCTATCAGGTTTTCACACTAGTCAGAAATGCGGGATCAGGGGCAATACGGTGTGTAATATCCTCCATTGGGGTTTATTGGAAGTTTTGTTTATGAAAGTTCGGATACCTTGTATAAGCGTAAAAAAGACACTTATTATTGCTATATTTAAAATTATGATCTGATAGCTGTTATCAGGATGAA
>JBDTPD010000292.1:0-5777 GCA_039932855.1 Chitinophagaceae bacterium
TGTGGATTTTTATATTGATGTCAGAAAAGTGCCTCAATATTTAATAATCAGTCATGCTACGCAAACGAAAATTATTTACCATCGCTTTTGTTATTGATTTTATCCTGACAGCATTATTATGTTTGATAATGAGACGCCATTGATATTTTATCCAATAGATTATGGATTCTCTGGGTTTCTATTTTTCGCAGTACTCATAGGCGTCTTATGTTTTTGCCTGGTGTTTATTAATATCCCGCTTTTAAGAATTATAAAAAACATCATCAGTCCCGGTGCTAATGAGTCAGCCTTTTATATAATGGGCACTTTAATTGTTTTGCAAATGGTGACGTTGATGTTGGGTTATATTGAATCCGGTTATGAGACCAGGTATCCGGATTTTCTTTTTTATTATAAAGGAGTCAGTAATAGTTTGATTTATTTACTGACTGGAAATTTTACAGCAGTAATCATTGCTTACACCTTTGCCAAAGAGCAGATCAGGCTCAAAAAGGAAGCGGAAATTAAGTTCGAGTTCGATTCAAAGTAAGGCGTAAAGATCTGAATGGATTTTTGTTGTCAATATAACCAGACTGGCCCTTAGCCCACGGTTTCAACCGTGGGTTGGTGATTTCTGTGCAAAATCCCTACCCAATGCATCTATTAGTTATGCGGCAACTATTCTTCAGCTTATTTCTTCTTACTGCGTCAGTTAGCTATGGCCAGCAGGTAGACTTGCAAGGTATATACTCAGCAGGATTTATCGGTGCAGAGGCTATAAATTTTGTAGGAACCGATTCTTTTTATTTCAATGGTTTTTATTGTAATTATAGTGTGTATGGCAAAGGTCGTTGCGAGATCCGGAACGACAATCTGTACCTGTATTTTGAAAAAAATAAACCGAAAAGTAAAGTTGATACATTAAGGGCGCCGCTGATTTCGGGATCAGAAAATAATGACAGCCTAGTAAATGTTCAGATCAGGTGTGTTGATAATATGGGAGAACCAATTATGTTTAGTCGTGTTCAATTGGCCTTGAGTCATAGTAGTATCAACATGGAAAGAGTGCTGGATACAACAGGAGTAACGAACTTTTCTATTCCTCGAAGGTATTTTCCTGTTATTGTTAAGACTTCCACTATTGATTTCGATCCCGGTAAGATCAGACTTGATACCGCAGCTGATTATACGATCAAACTATTTCACCGTCGAAATGCATTTGATGATAAAGAGTTGAATAATGGCGAGATATATGTCTACGAGATTGACGAATTCTCGCCTGACCTGATAATGATGCGACCGCAGAACTCGACCGAAAAATTCAGACAGTATAGAAAGAAATCTTAGTAGAAATGAGAGCGGGGAAACTGAGCGGGAGCGGTGTATTCTTTTCGCTACCATCCTGTTTCCCACTCTATTCTGCATGTTGTGGGAGCAATTATTTTCAGACTGAGACAATACCTGCTTGGTACGGTCAGACGCAGGCAAAATAAAAATGCTACATTAGGGTAGGCATATCAGAATCATGCTGACTGACACATGAGAAAAAAAATACTCCAGCTAAGTCTGCTACTACTTGCCGTTCTGGCAATACCAGTTTTATCCTGCAAAGAGAAAACTTCAGTTCCCTCAAAAGAATTAATAAGTGAGATGAATCTGCGAAGAGGTGATATCATCTATTGTGGACCTGCCGATAAGCAATTCGGTACGGTTAATTTTCCGGTAACAGGCAGCGAAAAAATAAAAGGAGATTTTAATCTGGCTGTCGAGATGCTGCACTCATTTGAATATGAAGAAGCAGAAAAAGTATTTGCAAAAATCATCGATGTAGAACCACAATGTGCGATGGCCTATTGGGGAGTAGCCATGTGTAATTATCATGCATTATGGACGCCACCAACAGAGGCTGAATTAAAGAAAGGCGCTAAGGCAAGCGAAATAGCTAATTCAATTACGCAGAAATCAGCAAAGGAAGGCGCCTATATTGACGCCATCTCTTCATTCTATAAAGATTGGGATAAAACAGATCATCATACACGAACCTTAGCTTTTGAAAAAGGGATGGAAAAACTTTATGAAAGTTATCCTGACGATAAGGAAGTAGCCGTGTTTTATGCATTAGCGCTTGATGCAGCAGCTGATCCCGCCGATAAATCATTTGCCAATCAAAAAAAAGCTGGATCGATCTTAACTGCCTTGTATGTAAATGAACCGAATCATCCGGGTATTGCGCATTATATTATTCATACGTATGATTATCCGGAGTTGGCTTCCTTAGCATTGCCGGTAGCCAGAAGATATGCTTCTATTGCTCCGTCTTCTGCGCATGCATTACATATGCCATCACATATTTTTACCAGGTTGGGTCTCTGGGATGAATGTATCCGTTCAAATCTTGTCTCTATTGAATCCGCCAAATGTTATGCAGCAGCTGCAGGAATGAACGGACATTATGATGAGGAACTGCACGGAATGGATTATCTCGTGTATGCGTATTTGCAAAAGGGAGAAAATAATTCAGCCAAAGAGCAATGGGATTATTTGCTTACGATGGATAATCTGAATGCCATCAATTTTAAAGAAGCCTATGCTTTTGCTGCTATTCCTTCGCGTTATTTATTGGAAAATAAAATCTGGGATCAGGCAGCAACACTGAAAATATTCCCTGCTAATTTTCCCTGGAAAAAATTCGGGTGGCAGGAAGCGATCATACATTTTACACGTATGCTGGGTGATGTTCATATTGGAAAAATCGATTCAGCTAAAACGGAGTTACTGAAACTGCAGGTGATCCATGATACATTAGTAGCTCAGAAAGATACCTACAAAGCCAACCAGGTAATGATACAGATCAAAGCGGCGGATGCATGGATCCATTGGAAAGAAGGAAAAAATGTGCAGGCATTATCATTGATGACAGAAGCAGCTGAGATGGAAGATAAAACAGAAAAGCACCCGGTTACTCCCGGTGAAGTGATCCCGGCAAGAGAATTATTGGGCGATCTGTTATTACAAATGAATAAACCTGTGGAAGCACTAACGCAGTATGAAGCCGACCTGGTAAAACATCCGAATCGTTTTAATGGTTTGTATGGTGCTGGATTGGCTGCTGAAAAAATTGGTGATAAGGAAAAAGCGAAAGGCTACTTTCAGCAATTACTCAATAACGCAAAGAAGACGGATTCTGACCGCCCTGAACTGGCAGCGGTAAATCTTTTCTTAAAAAATAATTAAAGAGCTGTAAAACATTCTCCTAATGGCAAATTTGCGTGATTCTGCGGTAAGAATGCAATCATCTAATTGCTACTATAATATTCTTAAATAGTACTTTTGTCGCTTAATCTCCGGCTTGTATAATCTATATACACATATTGCAACAAATCCCGATCGTTGTCGGCGTTTCACCTGTGGTGAATCATTGTTTACAATTTTCAATTGCCGTCTTGAGAATAAATATGAAGATCTGTGGAGTCACTACAATTATATAGTGTATGTCATCGAAGGAAGAAAGATCTGGCATACGGCCCATGGATCATACGATCTGAAACAAGGCAGTTGTGTTTTTGTACGTAAAGGCGCTGCTATTGTGGAGCAATTTTTTGATACGGAATTTTGTTTTGTACTCTTCTTTATTCCTGATGATTTTATTTGCGATGTACTAAAAGGCAAATCGACTCCTATCGCTAAAGCTGCAAATGTTTACGATCAGATCATGATCATTGACAGAACAGCCGCCGTAGATGCTTTCTATCAATCAATGATCGTGCATTTTGATGATAGCCGTGAGCCTGATCAATCTTTACTGGAACTGAAATTCAGGGAACTGATTCTTACTATTGCCGGTAATACCGCAAATGGCGAATTACTAAATTATTTTTCATCTTTATTACTCCAGCCACAAAGCATTTCTTTACAAAGAGTAATGGAAGAAAATTTTCAGTTCAACCTTAAGTTGGAAGAATTCGCGCGATTGAGTTCACGTAGTCTATCTGCCTTCAAAAGAGAGTTTCTTCGTTTGTATAATAGCACACCCGGTAAATGGATCATGGAAAAAAGATTAAACCATGCCCTTCATCTCCTCTCAAATATGGGCAAAACAGTATCAGAAGCATCTTTCGAAAGTGGTTTTGAAAGCGCCTCGCATTTTAGCCGTGCTTTTCGCCAGCGTTTTGGTTCTTCGCCAATAGAAATGAAACAGTCTGCGGTGGTAAGTTGAACATTGTTTAAGAGTTTAAAAGTGTAATGGGGTAATCTTTTATGAACCACTTCCATTTAACCATTCAACTCTTCAACAAAACATTCAATTAGAAAAATCTAATTAAAAACCCGTACAGTCAAATTTCTGGACGCTACAGCAATGTCGCGGCATTAAGTGGCCTATACTTTTGTGTCTTATCATAAACTTTTATCAATGAGCACAAAAGCAATTCAGGGACAGTTGTGGAGCATCGCACCAACGTATTGGTCACAACATTTTGAACCGTGGTTTTTACCGATGTATAGAAAAGTACTCGAGCATTTAAATTTATCAAGTGAGTATATGGTGCTGGATGCGGGATGTGGATCAGGTCTTTTTAGTAACCTGGCTATTAAAACCGGGGCACAGGTAATGGGAATAGATGCAGCGCCGGGTATGCTGGAGGTTGCAAGAATGCGTAATCCAAAAAACAATTTCTTAGAAGAAGATCTGGAAGCAATGCCATTTGCCGACAATAGCTTTGATGTAATTGTGGGTTTTAATTCATTTCAATATGCGGGAAGTTTTGAAAATGCACTCAAAGAAGCAAAGAGGGTATTGAAACCCGGTGGACGGTTAGTATTAGCAATCTGGGATAAACCCGAATTAAGTGATGCAACATCCGTGTTGAAGTCTATCGGTACATTATTACCTCCGCCTCCTCCTGGTACACCTGGCCCATTTGCTCTTTCTGAAGATGGAAAAATGGAAGAAATGCTGGAAAAAGTGGAACTCGAACTGACCTATCGCACATGGGTCAATTGTCCTTTCCTTTATGCGAGTATGAGAGATGGTGTCAAGAGTTTTATGGGTACTGGTCCTGCTGCTGCTGCAATGAATAATAATAGTAAAGAAGTGGTTGAAAAGGCAATTACCAAAGCGCTGAAACCATTTGCTGTCACTGATGGATTTCATTTTCTGCAAAACAGGTTCCTGATTTTTATTACTGAGAAATGGTAAATGTGAACGAATGAGCCTCCTGAATAAAGGGGGCTTTTTTATGCCCTTTCGGGGAGTAAAGGGAATAAACAATAACTAATTGTAATTTTTATTAATATTTGTTAACAACTCATTCCAATCGGGATTAATAAAATATAAAAGCCTGATTTTAAGTATAATTCTGAAAAATGAGTGGTAATAAGAAGTATTTCAATAAATAATTCACATTAATATTATTTTAATATAATGTTATTTGAAAAAAACCTTTATTTTTATTGCCGGATCAAAGACATTAAGGGTATTGCTTGCTGTCTCCCTCATGAGGGGACAACGCAGTACCTTTTTATTTGGTCGAAGGACAGGTTAGGATTCCGAACACACACATGAAAAATTACGGGTAGGCTTTTGATCATTACAGGCTTTATAGTTGAAGACATTTACCCACACACACATTCACAATTTCCAACCTTCCTTTTGTAATTATTCCAGGCATCGTCGTGAGAACCACCAACTAACTGAATCATCATTTGCTCAACATAAAAACAACTAACATGGCAGCGTCTAAATTAGAGTACATCTGGCTTGATGGTTATCAGCCAATTCAAAGTCTTCGTAGTAAAAC
>JBDTPD010000293.1:0-5774 GCA_039932855.1 Chitinophagaceae bacterium
GGATGAACGGCTATAAATACAAATACATTTCACGCAAAGACGCTAAGGTTTCGCGAAGGCGCAAAGAGCTCTTGTATTCTTTGCGATTCCTTTGCGTCTTTGCGTGAACCCCTTCAACCAATTATACTCGTATAAAACTAATATCGCCAAAGGCGATGCGTGCATCCGTGGCGAAAAAATTCTTGGGCGCTTTGAAAATTTGCACGAATTTATCTTTTAATAAAATCCGTGAATATCCTTAATATCCATGTCATCCGTGTTCTTGTATTTGCAAAAATCCTATTAATCCTCCCAAATCCCCGTTCAGACAATTATTACTCAGTCCGCAAACTCTTTACCGGATTCATCAATGCAGCTTTTATAGCCTGATAGCTAACCGTGAGTAAGGTGATCAGCAATGCTCCTATACCTGCGGCAAAGAAAATCCATATAGGTATATCGGTGTGGTAGGTATATTTCTGAATCCAACTATTCATAAAATAATACGCGACCGGAGAAGCTATCAGCAATGATATAATGACCAGCGCTATAAATTCTTTTGATAATAAATTCCAGATATTAAATATAGAAGCGCCGATCACTTTACGAACACCGATCTCTTTGGTACGTTGCTCAGCAACAAAACTCGCCAGGCCAAACAGGCCGAGACAGGAAATAAAGATGGCAAGAACAGCAAAGAACGTAGAGAGTTTTCCTATTCGTTGTTCCTGGCTATATTTCTTTGCATATTCGTCATCGACAAATTTGTAATTGAATCCTGCTGATGGAACGATGCTTCTAAAGACTGCTTCAATTTTTGGTAGTGCTTTATTAGCACTTACCATTGGCTTTATTTTTATTTCAATCTGGCTCGCCGCCTCCGATCTTGCATCTAAAAAGAAAACAGCCCGCTTTTCCGGTTCATACGGCGACCCCATGACCATATCTTTTATCACACCAACAATCTGACGCGATTGTGTACCGCCACCAAATTTGATAAATTCTCCAATAGGATTTTTGAAACCCATATCCTTTGCAGCCGTTTCATTAATAATTACTCTATTCGTATCGGTAGCAAATTCCTTAGAGAAATCCCGCCCGGCAATAAACTTCCAGCCAACCAGTTTACCGAAACCGAATGATACATTCGAAATGGCAAAAGAATATTCTCTTGGTTGCTTACCCACCCAATCAAAATCACTTGAGTTGTTCCAGATCTCTGTTACCGGGCTCGATGAGAGCTCCATGCCTTCTACTACACCGGTATTCATTAACTCACTTCGCAGCAGGTCCTGTTTATCTTTATAATTGGGATCATTTCTTGGAACGGTAATTAATCCTTCCCTGTCATAACCAATGGGCCGGTTTTGTGCAAACATGATCTGTCTATACACAACGATAGTTCCGATAATTAAAATGACGGACACTGCAAATTGAACCACCACCAATGCTTTGCGTGGTAATGCTGCAAACCGTCCCAAACGCAGTGTGCCTTTCAACACTTTCACCGGTTGAAACGCTGATAAATAAAATGAAGGGTAAGCGCCCGCTAACAGCGCCGTTACTGCAATAAATGCAAGATTGAATAACCAGAAGAAAGGATTTGAAAAAGGGATTGATATTTCTTTACCCGCTAATTGATTGAACCAGGAGATCGACAATAAGATTAGGCCCAGTGAAAGAATAAAAGCCAGGAACACTATCAAAAATGACTCGCTTAAAAATTGCTGGATCAATTGTATTTTAAGTGAGCCGATGGATTTACGAATGCCTACTTCTTTCGCGCGCTTTTCTGAACGGGCCGTACTTAAATTCATAAAATTGATGCAGGCGAGCAGCAGTACAAAAATTCCTACGATACCAAAGAGCCAAACAAATGTGATTCGTCCTCCTGACGGCAACCCATTCTTAAATTCAGAATACAAATGCCAATCCTTCATGGGATAAAGAAAGGCTTGTGTCTTGTAAGCGATCATACCAGCTGCCACTTCCTTCGGAACACTGCTGTAATAAAAATTGTTGATGGCAGCATTGGCAGCTTTCATAGAGACACCCGGTTTCAACTGCACAAAAATGGGAAATGAACTATTGCCCCAATTGTCCTGGTTTTGTTTTATCCAGTCATTAGATGCCACCCATAAACTCCACGGAGCGAAGAACTGTACTTCTCCATAGCGGCTATTCTTCGCAATATCTTCATACACGCCCGTTACTACTGCATCAATCCTGTTATCTATTTTAATACTTTTATTGATCGGATCTTCTTTGCCGAAAAATACTTCTGCCGTTGATTTTGATAGTACAATAGAATGAAGATCGTTTAGTGAATTATAACTGCCTTTCAGCATTTTTATTGAAAGCATGTCCAGCCCCTCCGGTTCCATGAACTCGCCTTTCCTGGATATTTTTTTATCATCCGTTGAAACGGAATAGTCAACGAGCCACCAGGCCATTACTACATGTTTGAAATATTGCTGGTAATTACTTTTGAGAATAGCGTTCATGGGATATTGCATCGCATCTACCCCATTTGTTTCATGTGTACCCGGATCTGTATAGTGTCTTCTTACCTGGGCGATACTATCATAGTTTTGGTGACTTTTATTGAACGTCAATTCATCATATACCCATAGCCCGATAAGGATAGCAACGGCCATACCGACAGCCAGGCCACCGATATTGATAAAAGAATAAACTTTATTCTTTACAATATTGCGCCAGGCGATTTTGAAATAATTTTTTATCACGGTAAAAATTTTTAAGCTAATGATTTTCTATTGTACACTCTTTCAAAATCCTGCTTAGGCGCGTGAAATCCATGCCATAATTCAAAATGTTGCGGTACAATTACTTGTGAGTAGAATGATGTTTGCAGTGTTCGGCTATGGTACACTTTGTGTTCGGTTTTATATTGCAGGGTTTGTCTGAACCGGGATTTGGGGGGATTATCAGGATTTATCGGATCGGTAACCATTATATAAAAGGGCCCAAAAAGTTTTCCTTCAATAAAAATAGCATAAGCCACGGATGCACGGATAAGAATATCGCCGAAGGCGATCCGTGCATCCGTGGCAAAAAAATATCCTTTGACATTGTTACGCCGCTGTTGATGTTCAGTCGACAGCCTCCCGTAGAATACAATACGCTCTCACCAACAACCAATTTTAGTTACTTTACAACAAAAATCTCAACCTGGTATGGCAAATAAATTAAAAGCTATCCTACTCCTGTTTCTAGCTCCGTTTGTATGTTTCTCTCAAACCGATTCTTTATCCGGAAAGTCACTGAATATTTTAACGCTTGGTGATAGCAACGGCACTTTTCCTTATAGCTGGCCGAAACAATTGCAACTGGCGCTTCCCAATACGCAGGTATTCAACATCAGTAAGTCCGGCAGAACGATTGGTTTTTTAAATCTTGGTGATAGTTCCTTGAATTCTCTTTTTGTTATTGATGCCAATCTTAAAAAGGCAGCTGATTTTACAAAGGACCGTCCATTTGATTTTATTGTATTGGAACTGGGAACCAATGATGGAAAAGCGGTGTTTGCAGACAGGCAGAAAGAAGTGCCTGGCAACCTCGATGAACTTATTAAAAAAATAAAGGGCTGTTCTTATACAACTATCAACCACGCAAAAATCATTATCATTTCACCACCACCCTATGGTACCAAAGCAGAGATTACTGAAAAATATGCAGGTGGCGGTAAAAGAGTGGAAAAGATGAGTGCGGCTTTTAAGAAAATAGCAAAGCGCAATCATGCTTTGTTTGTAAATGGATACAAAACTTCGGGATTGGATATTAATAGCATGAGTAGTGATGGATTACATCTGGATGCAGTGGCTTCGAGAAAGTTGATCATGCCTGTGGTGGCACTTATGATCAAATAAAATCGATTCAATCTACTTCATGCTGCTTCGGCCACGCCATCCCCTTCCCAATCTCACAATACAATTTCAAACTTCTCAAAAATTGTCCCCAGGTATAATTACATTCAGCAAACATCGCTGTATACTCTTTCCAATCATCGTGATGAAAGATCAAAAGCGTTAGGCTATCACCTTTGACTTGTTCTATCTGTCCTTGTATTTCAGGATGAGAATTCAACAATGTTTTTCTATCACCGTATTCAAGCGCAAAGGACAGTGTAGTTCCTACCACTCTGATGCCCCTTTAATGCAGATCCATTTCACCAGCTTGTCCGGTATCAGTTCCGCTATCTTCATTTCTTTAAAGTAATCCGGTCCGAATGGAAAACGGGCAATACTATTCACTTCAGGAGTTGCGGTTGCATCAGGTGTCCACCACGATGATAATCCCTTCTGAGTGGTGATGGCATCATAGACCTTTTTAACTGATGCTTCAATCAATAGTTCATGATGAATATTTGGCATACTGTTATCGTTTTAAATTTTTAATAAAATGCCTCACGGATAAAGTGCTGATATTATATATCACCAAAAGCAAACCAAATCTACTATAGAATTTATTATTGGTTTTTGAGGCAGGTTTTAACGAAGCGCATTTTATAGTATGATGTGGAAATGAAGATCGGAATAGAGCGATTGGGAAGTATTCTTTCTGCCGGCGATGAAGCAACCTATACTACAGATTCTACAGGTACTATCACTGTGCCATTAACGAAAGACAGTCTTCCTGGTGATAATAAAGGAAATTATATTCTCACGGCCCTCGTTGAAGACAATGATGAGTTGGGAAACATGCAGATAGAAAAAACTGTATCCTGGGGAAAGCCGTCAATAACTGATAATAGTTTTTTTGAAAAACGAACATTATGGACCACCCGGTTCAGAACACCTTATTGGTTACTGTTTACCGCCTATTCAATTGTGGCAGGTGTATGGGGAACTCTTTTATACCTGGTCTTCCTGTTATTCAGGATCAGAAAATTGGGTAGAAAGATGCTGTAATTGATCCTTAAATACTTTAAAAGCGGCAGGCACTATAATTGAAGTAGTATTCAAAAATGTATATGGAAAAGAATAACTACCGGAAATTCAGCCTGATGCTCGTCATCTCTGTTTTTATAATGTATGGAGTAATGTTTCTGAATGTTGATGACGCGAGCCATATCTATCTCAGCCTTACAAGATTCTATATGTCGTTGCTGATGGTGTCGCCGATGGCGCTGCTGATGTTACTCATAATGGGTAAAATGTACCCAAATAAAAAACTCAACCTCGGCATTGGTATTTCAAGTGTTGCCATTTTTGTGTTATCGCTGATTTGTTTGAGAACACAGACGCCCATCTCAGATATACAATACATGAAAGCGATGATACCACATCATTCTTCTGCAATTATGACAAGCAAAAATGCTGCTATCAGGGACCCGGAGGTAAAAAAGCTATCCGAAGGCATCATTGAATCACAGGAAAGAGAGATCAATCAGATGAAAGATATTCTGAAAAGAATGGACAAATAGCTGAACCTGCCTTTTGAACAATATTTTTTTGCCTCTCCTGACTCTCAATAATAATTTATCGGTTCTGACAGGCAACGACAGCATGAGTTTCCGGCACCATATATTGCACTTACTGATGACCGGACGCAACTCCTTTCATCAAAGCTATGCCTGATACGATGAATCTATATATGGTTGTTGGCTGTTTGTTAAGCCGAAATCTTCGGTAACTATCTGTAATTCATGCGTAAAAAATAGAGAAAGTTTTGGTGAAAGAGGGCTATTTCCCCTTATCTTTGCCTCCCTGAAAAAAGGATGGATCGGTAGTTCAGTTGGTTAGAATGCTGCCCTGTCACGGCAGAGGTCGCGG
>JBDTPD010000294.1:0-5733 GCA_039932855.1 Chitinophagaceae bacterium
CAACCCCCCGAATCCCATCAGCACACTTTGAACAATACCGCCTGCACCGGTGGCAAAGTAAGGATTGGTACCGCCCTTGGTTTCCGCTATGACCCGGAAAGGCGGATTGAGGTTCGGAACGTACGCTTCTTTGAACCAGCGATAAGCTTTCTCTCCATTTCCCAATCTTGCATATAAGGTAGTGAATACGGCCTGGGTCATTGCTGGCGTTCCTTCATTAGGAACACGCGTTTCATAATATTCGAGGTCTTTCAATATTTGTTTCGGATCAGTGATCTCCTTTAATGGATAAGCCAACAGATTTACATCGGCTTGTTTGATACCCTGTCCCGCATAGCTTTCAAATTCTTTTGTCACTCCTTCTGCATTGGACAGTATCGGAATGTTATTCGCCACATTTATCCAATCAGGATCCGGAGTAATGCCTAATAGTTTTGCCGCATCCGTAGCAGCGCGAAGATTTGCTTTTGCAGCTGCATTCGTGAATGCATTATTATCTACATTCTCCGCCCATTCATCTGCCGCTACTACATTTTTTATATCATAATGTCCGGGACCATTTCTTTCAACACGACTGGCCCAAAAATCTGCCGTCGCAGATAACAATGGCCATCCCTTTTCTCTGAGCCATTGTTTATCCTGTGTGACACAATAATAATTCCATGCAGCAATAGCCACACAAGCAGTGATGTGATGTTCAAATGGACCACTCAATGCCCATACCGGTGTTTCTTCAGCGCCACTACCAGCACTTTCCCAGGGAAACATAGCTCCTTTATATCCTTTGGAAAATGCATTTCGTTTGGCCGCATCGAGCCTTTCATATCGATATTCTACCATGCTCTTTGCTAATTCAGGATGCATCACCAATATGGCAGGAAACATCCATAGTTCAGCATCCCAGAACACGTGACCATTATAACCCAATCCGCTTAATCCCATTGGCGATGGAGATAGTGCTGTTCCTTCTCTCACGAAAGAATATAAATGATAAAGCATGCTGTGTATATCCTGTTGCGCCTGTGCATCACCTTCAATAGTGATATCGCTTTTCCAAAGATCATCCCATGCTTTATTATGAAATTGCAATAAGCGATCACGTCCCTCAAGCTTTGCAAAAATGGTCAATCGCTCTGCTTCATTCAATGGATCATCATCATGAGCAGACGTGATAGAAGAACCAGCGATAGAAAACCGATAGGTCTCACCTGCTTTTATCTTTTTATTGAATTTCATTAAATGCATATTGTTATCCCACATCTCATGGATCACGCGTGGCTCATGCCCATGTTCTTCACTGAATAAAAAAGTATTGGAGGCGCACATCAATAATTTACCGGTCGGACTTTTTGCAGTAGAGGTCAGTAAACTGATCACGACATGCGGCCGATCAATTTCATTGTAATAATTCTGTACATCTTTCAATGCATCCGGCGCTTCCATTACACTGGCTGCATTGATATCGATATCTTTTTTTGCCGTCACCGATACATCCATTAAGACAGTATAGGGCAAATGGCGAAGGGCATAATAAGTATAAGTAACAGATGCCTTATCCGCATAATCAAAGCTGGTAGTAAAAGAAGCATGTTGCATATCCAGCTGCTGTTTCATATTAGCTGCTGATTTTGCATCCACTCTTTTTCCATCTACCTCGAGGTACATGTTCAATAAATTAAAGCTGCGCAAAAAATTACTGACACGGCCACGACCATACAGATCATAAGCTCCGGCCAGCACCACATCTTTTACTTTAAATGGCTCGGGAGAAGAAACAATACCGATCATACCGTTGGCAACGGTAATACCATAGTAGTCCATTCCAGGGGTAACAGACGCATTGATCTTCCATGGATCAGGGTTTTGCGCAAAAATCATTTTACTACAAAAGACAAATGCGATTAATAGATACTTTTTCAGCATAACAATCGATTGATGTTTGTAAAAAAATATTTCACGCAGCGATCGCTGCGTGAAAAAAGATTTATTAAAATACTTTAGCTTTCATTTTTTCGATAAGTTGCAAACTATTCTTCTCTCATGAAAAAAATAGTCATTGTTCTTGCTGTCGTTGTGGTCCTTGTTATCGCTTGTTCTTATATTCTTATTCCCGGCACTATAAAAATTTCGAGCGCCATTCCTGTTAAAACAACTTCGAAAAATATTCTTTCCTGTATTAATGATACCGCTATCTGGCAATACTGGTGGCCCGATTCATCCAAACAAACTTATAACGACTATCATTTTCAACTTCAGGAACCCTATTCTGATGGTGCGGCTATAACAGTATCCAATGAAAATGAGAACCTGGTTACAAAAATTCTGTTGATACCTGTTAATAATGATTCTTTACTCGCGACCTGGGAAACCAGTTTTCCTACCAGCTCCAATCCATTCACCAGGATCAACCGGTATATGGAAGCTCGTTCTATAAAAAAGAGCTTAGATCAGTTATTAAAAAGTATCGCTGATTTTTCCAGTCAAACAAAAAACATTTACGGTTTTACTATTCAACGAACTACGTTCAGACATACTGTTCTTCTCGCTACCAGATCATACAGCACCATCTATCCATCTATTGATATGATCTATAAAAAGATCGATACGATACGCGCTTATATTGCCAGCCAGTTTGCAAAAGAAAGTGATCCTCCAATGATCAATGTGCAACCTGCTGATAGTAACCGGTACGAATACATGATCGCTATTCCTATCGATAAAAAAATAAAAGCAGGTCCCAACATGTTCATCAGTCTCATGGTACCGATGGAAGGCCGCTTCCTGGAAACACAGGTACAGGGTGGACCAGTCACTATACAACATGCACATCATGCTGTTACTTCCTTTATGGAAGATCGCATGCTGACACCTCCCGCCATTCCTTTTGAAATGATGGTGACCGATCGCAGAAGCGAAACCGATACTTCGAAATGGATGACAAAGATCTTTTATCCGACGATGTGGAACTGAGGAATGTTAGGATTATGAGTTATGAATTAATAATGTGCTACCCCATTCATAATTCATAACTCATAATTTTTAATACACGAACTATTTAAAAGAAATGACTACCGTACTATCATTATTCCTCGCCAGTATATATGCTTTTCGATTGTTTACATTGATCTCCCGGATCTTACGCACCTGTCCTTTTATAATAACACCATTTAATGGCTGACAACTGAATGAATCCTTTCCTCGGTTGATCAATATTGTTCCGAAGTCAGCATCATAACGACCCATTTGAATATTATTCTCATAATAATTACCTGCCAGCAATATATCAGGAAGATTATCGCCGTTTGCATCGACTATCACTGCATCTCTGAATGGCGCCAATTGCGCTTCCCATGGCATTGCTTGTGTAGTGAAGTGCATATGCCCATCATTGATCAAAACGGCATTGGAAAAATAATCGGCCGTAAGGATCGTTGAGCTTCTTAATTTTTCTTTGGTAAATATTTCTGCCAATGTTGCTTTTGCAAAATCTTCTGCATATAAAAATTTCTTCTTGATAGTAGGAATGCGTCTTTGCAATTCATCTTTATTATCAAATGGAATTTCTTTTCCCTGTAAATAATACGTCATGACCTGTTCACTCTTGCCATTATTATCAAAATCATTATAGTATAGCCTGACCGGTTGCTCCTTCGAAGCAGTAAGACGACTATTTAATCCTAAATTTCCTGCTATAAGGTCCATGTCACCGTCATTGTCAATATCAACGGCTGTAATAAAATTCCACCATCCATTTTTATCGGTCAATGATTGTTTTACAAATTTCCCTTTTGTATTGATATACGCGTCGATACCACCCCACTCATAACAAACGATCAGATCCTTATCACCATCCTTGTCAATATCTGTCCATACTGCATTGCTGACCATCCCTGCTTTGGCTAATCCGTTTGCATTTTCATCCGCTATATCAATGAACCTTCCATGATCATCATTCTTTAATAAGAAAGAACGAGGTGCCTGTCCATATTCCCATGGCACACATCGGCTTCCAATAAAAACATCCATAAATCCATCGTCATTAAAATCGCAAGGGGTTATACAGGAGAAGGTGCCGTATACATTTGGAAATGCATCGGCAAATTTTGAAAAATGCCCTTTCCCATCATTCAGGTATGCGAGTGGCTGCATGTGATCATCATCGCCATAATATTCATTACCACCACTGGCGATAATGAGATCAACATTACCATCGTTATTGATATCAGTAAAGACAGCATCGACATCTTCATACATACTATCCTTGGCTAAATCATCTTGCCGGGTACGCAAAAAATTTCCTCCCGGTTGCTGAAGATAGATAGCATTATGAAATGTTTTTGATGACCCTATGAAAACATCTTCGAGTCCATCATGATTAATATCAGCTATCGCCAATGCCGGGCCTTCGGTAGAAGCCATATGCGGTACCAATGGATCACGATCAAATTCTGGAAATGCATTTTCCTGGTGCTTATAATCAAGTTTTACCGAGGCAGTAATATCTTCTATTGGCTTTGTATCATTTATGTGATAAGAAATTATTTTATCATAATTAAAAGCCGGTAATCCTTTTTGATAAGTAAAAGATGGAGTTGGTTGACCTGCGGTTAATTGAACAGGTTGATAAGAATTATCGGGCCATATCAAAAATGCTGAATCAATCTTCGTAGCTGATAATCCAATGTGCAAAGGAATTTCCATACTTGATTCAAATCCCTTTACCGGGTTCTTTTCATATGTACGGATGCCATCCGGCGTAAACATTACCACTTTCGCACCGATGGCATTGATATTATTCTCAGCGCCTTTCAATTTGATCTCACAGAAAGGCTTATCCTTTTTATCATTCGACTTATTCTCGTACAACAATACCGGATCATCAATATTATTTACGACCACATCAAGGTCACCATCATTGTCGAGATCTGCATAGATAGCGCCATTTGAATAAGTAGGTTTATCATTCTTAATGCCCGACGCTTCATCCTGGAATTTCAAGTCCTTTTGGTTTTTAAAAAACTTATTCGGGATCTTGATCTCCGGAAATTTATTGATCATGCTCATATCCTTATCATCGAGCTTGTCTTCTTTTAACTTCTTCTGCATTTCATCTGCATAAATGAAATTGACATAATCCATATCATTCATACGCTTCGGAATGCCATTGGAAATAAACAGATCCTTCAATCCATCATTATCAAAATCCATCCATAGTGGCGCCCAACTCCAATCTGTCGCATACACTCCGGCATACAATCCTAATTCGCTGAACATACCATTCTTACGATTGTATTGCAAATTGTTTCGTGAGTATTGATAAGTATAACCTGCAGATATTTTATAATAAAAAATATCATTCTCATCTTCTCCTAATGACCGTTTTAGAATGTATGGATCAGATGGTAACATATCCATTGAAATAATTTCCGGGAAACCATCATTGTTTGCATCTGCTACATCTACGCCCATAGAGAATTGGCTGGTATGCATGATGCGTTTCTCATTCTCTTCACTGAAAGTCCCGTTATGCTGATTGATGTACAGGTAATCATTTTCATGAAAATCATTTCCGATGTACAGATCGGGCCATCCATCGAGATTGATATCTGAAACGGCAATTCCTAATCCGTAACCAATGGCAGAACTATTGATCTTACTTTCCTTTGTCACATCCGTAAATCGGACAGTTCCTTGCTCCCCCTCCTTGGGAGGGGGTTGGGGGGAGGCCTCATT
>JBDTPD010000295.1:0-5726 GCA_039932855.1 Chitinophagaceae bacterium
TGTAAGTTGAATACTATTTGTTCGCCATCTTCCGTAATTGTAAACGAATGATTAGAAACGTTGACGGCGAAACAAATCTGTTCAGCAGGAGAAAGACCGGCCCAACCTGCCACCTGGAGGGCAAGTTGATGAAGTGGCAAAATATCGGATTCGCTCTTGATGTAGAGGTGTGCTAGTTCGGTTGGCATAAGAACTCAATGTTAGGGCGATTTGGGGAAATAATTCATCAGGGAATTCCCGGATTTTGGACGAAGTTTTTTTTAAGAGCACATTGCATCGTTATTTTTATTGTTGAAACAACAATTATGAAAGAAAAGATTAAGGTTTTTCATTTAGAAGATTATAAAATCATGCGCGATGGCATCAGGTTTCTTTTATCACAAGATGATCAAATCACCGTCGTGGGTGAGGCCCGTAAAGGCGAAGAACTTATGCAAATATTACCGCATACGGACATCGATGTTCTTCTCCTCGATATCTATCTTGATGGTATGGAAGATATGCGTACCATGGATGGCTTTACTATTTGTGAGCGTGTACGTCAACAGTTTCCTTCTGTAAAGGTCGTGGCACATTCTGTGTATGATGATGCAGATAGGGTGGCCAGAATTATGAATGCAGGAGCGATGGCTTTTGTATCCAAAAAAGCTGGATATGAAGAACTGTTACGCGCGATCAAAGAAGTACATGCCGGAAAGAAATACATCTGTGTGGAGACAGCTAAGAAGTTGAAGAACTTAAATGAATTTCTTGAAGGTATCGTGGATACCTTGCGTGGAGAAAAAGATCTGTTCTCGCAGCGTGAAAAGGAAGTACTTGATTTGTTAGGCAGTGGTTATTCTACCAAAGATATTGCCCGTAAACTTTTCATCACTGAAAAAACGGTAGAGACGCACAGGAAGAATATGGCAAAGAAGGCCAACGTTAAAAACACCGCCGAACTGGTTGCATTCTCATCAGCCCGGGGATTTTTGAAACATTAAACATATGAGTGCCATGTACCAGGATATAAGACGCATTGGCGAATTGTCAAAAGATGGCGTATTCATTTACGACCTTAATGGAGAAACATTTGAGTACGTGAATGAGAACTTTGCGGCTTTGTTTCATCTCGACAAGAAATCACTGATACAACATCCTGCATTGATCTTTCCCTTGATCAGGTCCGAGGATACTTATTATCTGCGTCATCGTTTGTCAGAATTGCAAAAAGATAAATCAGTACCGGGTACGGAGTTTCGCTTGCAATTGGAAGACGGTACCATCAAGCACCTTTGCTGTGAAGCTTACCTGCTGGATCGCGATTCAAAGATGACTGGCTTCTTAAAAGATATTACGCGCGATAAGGAACATGAAGATTATATCATCAATTACGGCGCTAAAAAAGATACACTGCTGGATATGATGACACATAATCTTTCTGGTCCATTAATGCTTTCTCAAAATATCCTGCGCTGGATGCAGGAAACTTATAAGGACAAAGCACCCGGTGAGATCAGCTCCCAGTTAATGCTGATCCAGGAAAATACCAGAGAATGTCTTGATATCATCAATGATTTTCTGAAAGAGGAGCACCAGGAATCTGAAAAGATCTATGTGAAGAAAACAAGGTTTGATATTCTTGACAGGATAAAAAACACATTGGAGAAATTGGTACTGACAAATAAGAATAAAAAATTCAGATTGATCACTGATCTTCATGACCTTAATATTAGCGCTGACAGTGTTAAGTTTTTCCAGGTCATTCACAACCTGGTTTCTAATGCTATCAAATTCACGCCGGATAATGGTGAAATAGACATTCTGGTAGAAGAAAAAGAAAAAACATTTGTTGTCCGTGTCAAAGACAATGGAATTGGTATTCCTGAAAATTTTCATCAAAATATATTCGACAAGCGAACAACTGCGGGTCGCACCGGTATCAATAACGAAGCTTCAACCGGTCTTGGCCTCTCCATTGTAAAGACATTGACAGAACTCATGGGTGGCTCTGTTTCTTTCAAGTCTGATGAAGGGAAAGGATCAGTATTTTCAGTTGAATTCCCGAAGGACTAGTTATTAGCTATTAGTTTCTTTACTAACAGCTAACCACTAATAGCTAACAGCTACACTCTCCTTACTCCGCTTTCCTTTGCCACTGTTGCCAGTAATCTTCCTTCAGGAAGCTCATGTGAAGAATAAAAGAGCTGGAGATTAGTTCCGCTTTTTTGAAGGTCGAGCAGCTCCTTTGCTTTTACGCTCATAGCTTTATTACTTGCTGATGCATTAGGGAAATGCCATGTTTTAATCACTTTATTTTGCGCATCTTTAATAGTTATTGTTCTATCTGTTCCTATTTGACCACAATGACTATAGTAAATATCCAACTGATCATTTGCATTACTTTGACTAAGCACCAATTGTTTTGGTCCAGTCATTTGCGCGACATACTGTTGCATGACCATTTTTTTGTTGAGATAAATCTCAAAGCTATCTCCACCTGGCAATTTGGTAAAGGAGAAAAATAGTGCTGATAGCGCAATGATCATAGAAGAAATGATCATCTTTTTGTTACTCGTTTGCATATGTTTTGTTTTTAAGATGAATAAGCCGGCATCCTGCCGTTTGTCGATGTAAAAGAACATGATCCTTTTACCGCCGTATAATTTGTTTGACAAAGCGCCGTAGTTGCATGATGTTCTGCTGTACTCAGTCGGCAGTCAATTGTCTGAACGAGGATTTGGGAGGATTAGATGGATTTAAAGGAATATTTTTTCGCACAAAGGCGCTTGTGTTCTTTGCGAATCCTTTGCGCCTTTGGGTGAAACTGATTTTCTTATTATCTAATATTAGATAAAGTAACCAACTGCCAACTGCCAACTGCCAACTGATAGACTGCAGACTGCCAACCGGACACTATATTTGCAAAAAGCAAACTCACTTATGCAAAGGAAAAAACCAGACGTGGATGTGATCAAAGATGTGCTGCAGGCTGCGCTGGTAGCTTATCCCGCTTCTGTGTTTGTTCAAAGCTTATCTCATCAATATGAAGAAAGGGGAGGGTTGAGTAAAAAACAATTACAGGGATTGTTGCAGAAAGCATCTAAAGTGACATCAATTTCTGCCAGCAAACTGGCTACACTGGAAGCAGAGATATTGAAAAGACCTAACCGATATAAGTCTGTGCTGCCGGCACCACAGCCAATGTATACCAAAGATGAAACAGCTGGAAAAATGATGGAAGAAATACTAGCCAAATATCCACAGCATAAGCGTGTATTGTTTTTCAAAACAAAATACGATAACAATGAAACGCTTTCTTCCACTGACATGCACGAACTGGAAAGATTTCATAAACTACTTCGCTGATGGCAAGCATAAAATAGAAAAGCGCGACTATTGCCGCGCTTATGAAAGGTGTAGACTGAATGAATCTTTTATTGACAAAGATTGATCGTTGCACTTGTCTCTGTCGAGAACTGGATCTTGTTTACCTTATTCAATTTATTGTAATAAAGAA
Source organism: Chitinophagaceae bacterium (assembly GCA_039932855.1). Classification (GTDB taxonomy): domain Bacteria; phylum Bacteroidota; class Bacteroidia; order Chitinophagales; family Chitinophagaceae; genus JAJKIP01. The sequence goes on from JBDTPD010000295.1 coordinate 3,500, forward strand.
TGACCAGACCGTAATAGGTATCATACTGATCCCAATTAGTATCCTTCATTTTCGGATTACCCAATAATTTAAAAAGCACAGAACTATTGCGTGTCGCGCCCATCAATGGGATACTCAGTTTGCCTTTGAATTTATCTCTTATCTCTATGTAATGGCGACCAGTATAAAAGTATACGTCCTGATTTTTATAGGAGATAAGACCCCCGCATTTGGAGGTAGCATCTTCCGGTTCTACAGAAGTAAAACAGGTTAGCGCAGATTTGATCTGTGCCTGGTTATACTTGGGGGTTATGCCATTTACTTTTCCCTCAAGAATATCAACGACAAAAGTTCCGCATTGATTTTGTGTAGAGGTTTTTAACTGTGCCTGTGTGACCTGCATGGTCAGGAAGCATACGACTAAAAGGAGAAGAGGTTTCATAAAATATGTTTAGGTATTTGACCGGCCACCTAATAGCAAAATCCTTGCTAGAAAGATCTCCGGATGGATGATTTCGTAGAGTTAGGGTAGGAAAGCGGTGTTTATACTAGAAGGGAGTGGAAGTTTTCCTATCCCAGTTCAGACATTTTTTTTGAAAATAAACCAATCGGTCTTATTTTTACCTCATGCTCACAAAAGCGGAAAAGACAAGAAAGTTTATTATCGAGCGATCCGCTCCTATTTTTAACCGGAAAGGTTATGCAGCTACTTCGATGGCAGATATCCTGGAAGCAACCGGATTAGCCAAGGGTGGGATATATGGCAACTTCAATAATAAGGATGAGATTGCGCTGGAAGCGTTTGAATATTCCTACACTAAGTTGAAGGAAGATCTTCAATTCAAGATAAAGCAACAAAAGACAACTGTTGACAAATTGAATTCAATTCTTGATTTTTATCACAACTATTCTATAAAACCTCATATTGATGGTGGCTGTCCATTGATGAATACGGCTATTGATGCAGATGATAATATTCCGTTTTTAAAAAAGAGAGCTAAAGAGGCGCTCGAAGAAATGCTGGGATCCTTGCGTAAGATGATCCAATATGGCGTGGACTTTAAAGAATTCAGAAAAGACATCGATGCGACACGCGAAGCAGAACTATTCTTTGCAAAGATCGAAGGTGGTATAATGATGGCAAAACTCATGGATAGTCCTAAAACGCTGAACTATATTCTTGATGAAATAAAAATATCTATCAATAGCTGGAAAAGAGCATAAATTTTTTTAATAAAAAAAGACCGTTTGGTTTATTGCTGTAAAATTATAATCATGGAAAAAAATCCTTCTTCTTACTATAAGGTCCGTTTTAGTGACTGCGACCTGTTTGGTCACCTCAACAATGCCCGGTATATCGATTATTTCGTCGATGCCCGCGAGGATCATCTCAAGGAACATTATGATATCGATCTGAAAACATTTTATGGACAAGGGATAGCATGGGTAGTAGGATCTCATGAGATTATTTACCGCCGGCCAGCTTTATATAATGAGCGTATTTATATTACTTCTTCCGTTCTTAAGGTTACCGATGATGTGATTTTGGTAGAAATGCTGATGATGGATGAAAAGAAATCTCACTTCAAGTCGATTGTATGGACAACCTTTATTCCGGTGAATGTAAAGACAGGGAAAAAAGAAAAGCATACAGCCTCATTCATGGAATTTGCTGCTGGTGTAGAAGTATCAGGTATTGATATAGCCAGTGGTATCAGAGAAAGAGAAAAGGGTTTGAGGCTTTTGTTGCAGGAATAAATAGATGTACGATGTACGCCAATTCTATCTTTGATAAATCTTTTAATATAAAACTGCCGTACATCGTACATTTAATTACATATCAATATCTCCCTCAACAGCACCATCATCATTTCTTTTGCCGGTGATAGCTGCGGTGGCGATCTTAATCATGGTAACAAGTTTACCATTTTTAGTATCCCAATAATGTCCTTTGTCAGGGGTAACTTTTATCAATGAAAGCTCCGGATCGTCTTTACCTTCTTCGAACCATGCCTTTGCAATCGGGTTCCACAATTCGTTTATCTTGTTATGATCCTGTGAAATAACGGCATTGCCGGATAAGGACAGGTAATGATTCTTGCCAGTATCGAGATACATTAGATGAACAAGATTATTATTTTTGACCTGCATATTTTTCAGGCTGTTTTTGCGACTCATGAACCAAAGCGTTCCATCCTCATCAACGCCTGCTGTGCTAGTGGGTGTTGATCAAGAGATGTTGGAGCGT
>JBDTPD010000296.1:0-5707 GCA_039932855.1 Chitinophagaceae bacterium
AAGATACAGAGCAGGAAGATAACAGGAATTATAAAGTGAGCGAAGAAACAGAGCGGGAGCGAGGGACGCTCTTCGCCCTCGCTCCCGCTCTGTCCTATAGTGCCCCACACATTGGAGAATTATCGAACCAATTTAAGGAAGAGTTACAAGTCTTATACAGGCTAAAACCGTTCTTAATCAATAAAAAGAAGAGCTAATTACGACTTTTAATAGAACTATTTTTTTAGAACTCGTGGAGAAATAAGATTTTTGAGGCAATCACGCATAGTCTTAGATTCTTTTCTTGAGAATGTTTTATTTTTAGAGAAACCTGAAGGGTCTCAGTTTGTTCAGAAAAAAATGCGACGCAATTAATCATTGATTATTTCAGAGTTTTAATATTATTGGTTATATACAACTTGTATGGCTAAATGTAAATTATTCGCAACGACAATACTGCTCATAGCGTGTTATATTACCGGGATCGCTCAAAGCCTGGTAAGCAATGATCGAAAACAAACTTTCGATTACAACTGGAAATTTTCATTGGGAGATTATCCGAGTGCAAGTGCCGGTGATTTTAACGATAATAGTTGGCGAACCCTTGATCTGCCACATGACTGGAGTATAGAAGGCAAGTCAGATCCTAAAAACCCAACCGGTAATGATGGCGGCTATTTTCCTGCAGGAGTAGGATGGTATCGCAAAAAATTTAAGGTGCCTTCTGCTTATAAGGGCAAGAGATTCAAGATTTACTTCGAAGGCGTATATATGAATTCTGAAGTGTTTATTAACGGAAAGTCACTCGGTGTGCATCCGTATGGATATACTTCTTTTTACTACGATCTTACGCCTTACCTGAATTATTCCAAAGAAAACATTTTGTCGGTTCGTGTTGATAATTCCCAGCAAAAAAATTGCAGATGGTATAGCGGTTCGGGGATTTACCGGCATGTGCGGCTTTTTATTACTGATCCCATTCACATTGACCGCTGGGGAATAGCAATTACAACTCCTGAAATAAGTCAGGAGAAAGCAATCATCCAGGTTAAAACAGTTGTAAGAAACGAAACCAATTTGCCACAAAGCATTGTCCTGTCAACACAACTTATAGATAAGAATAATAAAAATGTGGGTGATGGTAAATTAAAAATTGAGTTACCGCCCAATGAAGTAAAAGAAGTCATTCAAACCATAGCGGTCACTAACCCAATGCTTTGGTCACCTGGAACACCAAATCTGTATGAGGCAAAAATAAAATTGATCAAAAATGGTTCAACAATTGATCAAATGGAAAACTCTTTCGGCATACGCTCAATAGCATTCAGCGTCGAAAAAGGGTTCCTGTTAAATGGAAAAAAACTGGTTCTTAATGGAGGATGTGTTCATCATGATAACGGATGTTTAGGAGCTGCTGCATACGACCGGGCTGAAACTAGAAAAGTAGAACTGCTGAAATCGGCCGGATTTAATGCTGTCCGCACTTCTCACAATCCTCCTTCAGAAGCGTTTTTAAATGCTTGCGACAAGTTGGGTCTTTTAGTAATAGACGAATCGTTTGATGGTTGGAGAGAAAGCAAAACTCCACATGATTATGCAAAATATTTTGATGATTGGTGGCAACGCGACCTTGAATCAATGGTGTTACGTGACCGTAATCATCCGTCAATTATTATCTGGAGCGTTGGTAACGAAATAATCGAAAGGAAAAAACCCGAAGCGGTTCGAACGGCCAATATGCTTGCAAATTATGTACGTAAACTTGATCCGACACGTCCAGTAACTTCAGCCATGACTACCTGGGATAAAGAATGGGAATTATTCGATACGCTTTTTGCAGCACACGATATTGCCGGATATAATTATCAACTATATCGTGCCCCCTCCGATCATTTGCGTGTGCCTTCACGAGTTATCGTTCAAACAGAATCATATCCAAGAGATGCTTTCTCTAATTGGAAGTTGGTGCATGATAACTCATACATCGTTGGTGATTTTGTTTGGACTGCAATTGACTATTTAGGTGAATCAGCTATTGGCCGTTACTATTATCCCGATGAACCAGACGGTGAGCATTGGCAAAAAAATTTTTACCCCTGGCATGGCGCTTATTGTGGGGACATTGATCTGACAGGATGGCGAAAACCTGTTTCACACTACAGAGAGTTATTGTACAGTGATAGCAAAAAACTCTACATGGCTGTAAAAGAGCCTAATCCTGTTAATGGAGAAATCAAACTAACCGGTTGGTCCGTTTGGCCAACATGGGAAAGTTGGACATGGCCCGGTTACGAAGGAAAAGATATACAGGTTGAAGTCTATTCAAAATATCCTAAAGTGCGCCTTTACCTTAATGATAAACTGGTTGGAGAACAACAAACAACTGAGCAAGAAAAATTCAACGCGATTTTCATTTTACCTTACTCTCCGGGTTTATTAAGGGCTGCAGGCGTTGAAGATGGGAAAGAATTGGAATCAAGTATATTAAAAACTGCCAGTAAGGCTGCCAAGATTAAATTAATTGCAGACAGGAGGGAAATATTAGCCAATGGACAGGATTTGTCCTTTGTAACGGTTGAGGTAACAGATGGGAAGGGAAATATTCAACCCAACGCAGAGAATCAACTTTTCTTTAGTGTTGAAGGAGCAGGAGTCATTGCCGGAATTGATAACGCAAATCTGAAAGACATTGATCCATATGCTGGTAATAAAAGAAAAGCCTGGAAAGGGCGTGCATTGGTTGTAATTAAAAGCATGAAAAAGCCTGGTAAAATTAAACTAAGAGTAAGCTCACCAGGTTTATCAGAAGCAATCATAATCATCAACGTTAAGTAGTAAACTTTGTAAAGAGTTTAAAAGAAAATATAAATGGAACTTCAAACAACTTTTTATAACCGACAACCGGGTAAATGCTTTCATGTTATATAATTTGTAATGGGAGTAGTTGATCTGACAATTGAAGATTTCTTTTTAATTTTCAAAAGGGCTTGGATTAATAATTAGGCAGCGTCTAAGGTTAAGGTCAACTGCTTTTGGTTTGGTCAAGATAAGTGATTCTAGAAACATGGCTATCGGAGTTTTTCCAAAACAATATCGATCGCGGTGAGTTGCTCTTCGTTATAAAATTAAATAGTTGGTTAATACCTTACAATAATCCAGATCATCCATCAAACACGCTGCAAAACTTACACTTATAATTTCAGTATCTAATCGTTCTAATTCATGGGATGTGTTTTGTATACCTACTTCATTGCTTGAAAATACAGGATATTCTCCTTACACGCCTCTTTCACGGGCTTCAAAAACTATGCTGTTGGAAGTTAAGTAAACATTTTTTTAAACATGACAGCGCAGGACGGTTTGATGATTTAATTGGCTAAATTTAAACCGTGATTTAATTTGAGATCATGTCAATTAATTCGATTGCTGCTTTAAAACAAAATGACACGCTTGCCCTTAGCGAGCTCTTTCACCAGTATCACCAGAAGGTGTATTTTTTTATTTTATCCAAATCAAAATCTTCTTACATAGCTGAAGAAACTACGCAACTTACGTTTATCAAATTATGGAACTATCGTCATCACCTTGATGAATCTTTACCTTTATCACAACAGATATTTCGAATTGCCAGGACTACACTAATCGATGTTCTGAGGAAGGATGCAGTTTACTCGGCAATGAAGCAGAATATTCAAGGTTCTTCTAAACTATTGGATGGGTTTGCGCCGATGGAAGTTAAAGAATTAAATGAAGCCCTTCGGAAAGCTGTTCAAAAGTTATCGCCGGTGAGAAGAAAGGTCTTTGAGCTAAGCCGCAATCATTCCTACTCACACAAAGAAATAGCAAAACTTCTCTCTCTCTCCATAAAAACTGTCGAAACCCACATAGGTCTGGCGTTGAAACAATTAAGACACCTCATGATATGGCTTTCGATTCTGAGTGCTCTTTTTTTTTAAAAAAATCTTCTTCCCGGTTAAGGGTTGTTTCTTTTCAAAACGTAATCTTATTAAGTACACCAACATTCATTTTTTGAAATGGTAAGTGACCAATTGATAGAAAAATATTTCAGAAATGAATGTAACAGCGAGGAAAGGCAACTGGTATGGGCCTATTTGAGGGATCATCCTGAAGTGTTGAATCATTTTTTATCTGAAGAAGAGTGGGAGCAGTTCCAAACATCTCAACTTCTTGATAGAGAAGTCTCGGAACGAATGGGTGCCGGCGTTCACGACACTTTGTTTCATCGAAGAAGAACAGTGAGACGGATTGTTAAACTGGGTATTGCCGCTTCATTGGTTTTGTTGATTGGCTTAGCCTGGATGGGCGGGTGGTTTAAAAATGATCACACTATAACAGACAGCGGGTCTCCGGCAACTGTAAGTAGTTTTTCATGGATTGAAAGAGTGAACACTTCAAAAAAGGATTCTATTATAAAGCTTGAGGATGGCACAGAGGTGACAATGAAATCAGGAAGCAGTATTCGATATCGTGAGCCTTTTGCCTGGAATAATAGAAGGGACATAATAACAGGAGGTGTGGTTACTTTTCATGTGGCAAAAGACAAATCGAAACCCTTTACTGTTTTCAGCGGCGATATAGCAACTACTGCTTTGGGTACGCTTTTCACGGTAGATTACCGGGCAGAGAGAAAAACAATTACCGTTACATTAACCGAAGGCAAAGTGGTGGTTCGTCCATCAGACACGCTATATAAAAAGTGGAAGAACGATTATTTTCTTACGCCTGGCGACCAACTTGTGTATAATAAGGAGACTACAGTAGCAAACCTGATTCGCGGCAAGGAAATAGATGTATTAGTGAAAGCTGGTAATTCAATCGATCGATACAATCAAAACCGAAAACCCGATTGGTACACATTCAATGAAGCGAAATTATCAGACGTGTTTGACCAACTTAGCGCCTATTATGATGCACCAATCTATTATTATCCTGTCGAGGTAAAAGACATGTATTACACTGGAAGAATGGAAAAAACAGATTCACTGGTCGATATACTTAAGGATATTGCTTTGCTCAACCGCTTAACGCTAAGCAGAACGAATAACACGTTCATCCTTAAACGTAAACCATAGAATGGTATAACAATAATTTTCTTTATTTCCTAACGGACGAGCCATCGTCCACAACTCAAAACTTGCATATGAAAAATTTATGCCTTTCAGGCAAGGCATGCCTGTGTCTTGTTCTATCCCTTTGTTTTTTTTCAACACTTATAGCTCAGCAGTCCAGAGTTGAAATTACAGGTATCGTTCGCAATGAATCGGGTACCAGTCTTCAGGGCGTCACTGTTGTTTTAAAAAATGCGGAAACCAATTTCACTGCAGCAACGCAGACGGATAGTACTGGTGTTTTCAATTTCAACAGTTTGTCCGCAGGTGCTGAGTATTCATTGACATTTACACACGTAGGTTATGAGTCACAAACTATCAAGAATTACGCTTTAAAAACAGTGGGCAATTTTTCGATTGCCGTTAAATTGAAAGAACTTAATAGATCGTTGGATGAAATTGTCTTAATTGGCTATGGCTCTGTAAAGAAAAGCGATCTGACAGGTTCTGTCGCTACAGTTTCTGAGAAGGATTTTAATAAAGGTATCTCTACCAATGTAAATCAGTTGATACAGGGCAAGGCTGCAGGTGTTACAATACTACAAACTAATGCACAACCAGGCGGTGCTACAAAAATTCAGATCAGGGGTGTTACTTCG
>JBDTPD010000297.1:0-5692 GCA_039932855.1 Chitinophagaceae bacterium
GCGATGCGGGCCAACACCCATAAAGCGTGAACCATATACCACATCAGCATGACCATCGACGATCGGCTGCAACATTTTATTATAATCGGCAGGATCATATTCCAGATCTGCATCCTGTATGACAACTATATCTCCGCTCGCCATTCGCAACGCATTCATAATGCTCGCACCTTTGCCGCCATTCTTATCCATACTTACAAGGATACATACCATGGCAGGATGGTCTTTAATGAACGTTTCGATTACTCTGAAGCTATCATCCGTAGATCCATCATCGACAATGATGATCTCTTTATCAAGATTGTAATCAAGGTTTGTTGCCAGGATCTTTTCCAGCGTTTGGGCAATAAACGTCGCTTCATTATAACAGGGAATCAATATTGAAAGCTTGGAGAACATGGCGTCAAAATAAACGATTATTGTTTCAATCAACGAATTTTTTATGAAGCACTATGTGATCAGCGGGAAGAATAGATCACATATCCGTTTATATCAGCGATCATGCTGAATGAATGAAGTGAAATTCCCCAGATTTCCGGCGGCAATAGCTTATCGCGACTAATGATATAGGCAATCGTACCATTTGTGATATCGCGTTCGAGTGATGAATAGTTGAAGGTATGATCCGGTAACGTACAGCAATCCACGATATCCATATTGGGAACAGCCATTTCTTTATAAAGAATAGTTTTAAAGAAATCGCCATTCGCGCTTCCCAGATTCAGGACATAATGACCCTGTAATTTTGGACGTAAATATTCGCTGATCCCTTTTTGTTGCAAATAGGCAGTCTCTTTTTCTGAACGATCCTGTATAAAGAATAAATAACCTTCGGCAATGGTGTGTATGAAAAAGATCAGTAACAACGGTAATAACCAGCTGATGGCTTTCCTGGAATACGAAATATATGGTTCCTGTTTCCAGTTCATCACTTTTCTTCCGATAATAATAAAAGCGAGGAAAAAGCTTTCATTAAAGTAGCCTGCTGTCGATCCCCATTTCAAACTGGTACCAAGACTGAATGCGGTTTGAATGATAAATATAGTTGCGAATGCCTTGTCGGCAGCCGACCTCGGTTTTATCCATTGGCTGAAAGCCAGTACAGTGGCGGGATACAGGGGTATCGACCACCACGCATTGATCATTCTTTTAAAAATATCTGTATAGAACCACGACAGATCGATCCTGTTATTCAACCCCTTTACGGTATTGACAAAGAAATAAGGATACTGACTATGATAAAGAAACAGCAGGCCCGCAAACAATGGCACAAAGAACAGCAGGTAGTAAAGAATGTTTTTTTTCAACCTCAGAAAAAATAATCCGGCGCAAATCAACACGGGAACGATAATGCCATTTTGCTTTGAAAGAATACAACCGATAGATAGAATGGCTAATACCAGGGAACTTGTTATTTTTTTATCAGCGCTTCGGGTAAGCTGATACATCGTTAGCGCATAAAAGAGTAATAACAGGCTATCACATCGTGAAAAAGTATAACCAAGCGTGCAAAGGATACAAGCAAAGCTGGCAGTTGCTAACCAGCTTATTTGTGTTGATACATTAAATCGTCTTTTTAGAATAAAATATAATGATAAGCACGTGCCAATATCAAGGATCAATGAAATCATCCGGCATAATTGATACACCTGTATCGGGTCATCAGGATTTACATGCAGTACGGTTCCAATAGCTGAACAAACCTGGAAATATAACGGTGAATATATCGTGACCGGGTAGGGGAGCGCTTCCGGGTTATTGTACAAACCATGCCCGGTCATATTGCTGATAACACCATAGACGAAATTGTTATCGATGCCGCCTATTTCACCATTGTAAGAAAAAACAAGGAATATCCGGTACACAAATAATCCAAGGATCATCACAAAAGCAGTAGCGAGGGCAAAGCTGTATGCATTGTCCTGGTAACTTTTCATTAATCGATATGATAGTTTATCGCTCATTTTTTTTCCAGGTGCCTAAAATAGTTTTTCCAAATGAATAAATCAGTAACCAGTCTGTGATCTTTGAAACAGGTACGCAATAACTATCCCAGATATTTACCTGCTTCTGCGTCGGATATTTTTTTTGTAAAAAAAGACGATTGGCTAAAGAAAGGAAAAAGCCCGATGTGTCAAGATACCGGATTTGCACCCGTGACAGCGATGCCGGGATTACATTTTTTAGTGAAGCTTTGGTATAACGGCGATAATGCCCGATGGCTTTGTCAAACGGACTGAACAGACCAGGAAATGCAGGTGATAAAATAACCAGGTGACCACCGGGTTTTAATAATTGAACCGCCACATCTAATTCTTCTTTGTCGCTCTCGATATGCTCCAGCACATCTATATATATAATGGTATCAAATGCCGGTTGTTTGGCAAGCTGAGATACCGTTCCGTTTACTAATGTACAGACTGATGGAAGTTCATTGGCCGATAATTTTTTTTCCAATGCAGTCGCCATGCTGGTATCTGGTTCCAGTAATAACCAACCGCTAACGGAATCGTTATATAATAATCGGGTGTTTGCTCCCAATCCGGCACCGGCTTCCAGTACATTTCCCTTTATAAATGGTTTGATAAACGAAGAGAAATATCTTTTCCAATTCACTGCTTTTTCAAATAATACCAGTTCCTCACCGGGATATATAGAAAGATCATGCATGAGGAATTGTTTCGGTGGAGGCTGTATATTCTTTATAATGAAAAGCCGGAATGAATTTGCGTTGTGATTGTGAAGAAAGAAAAAGAAAGATGGTGAAAAGAGAAAGCAAAAATCCCTGTAGCAACACGATCAGCATCGAAGACATGATAGTAGAGGCCCAACCGGGAATAGCCAGATCGGTAAAATACCTGATGCCAATGATGATTAAAATGACAAGAATAGCAGCAAGGATCAATGTAAAAGAAAGTACAAGTAAACGGCTGGCTACCTGTTCGAGGAATACAGCGATCGCACCGAGTCCATGAAGCACCAATGAAGTGAAATTCATTTTTGAACTATCTGCATAGCGTTTGCCACGGTTAGCGGGTATAGTGGTAAAAGAAAGTTTTGATTTGATAATACCGGCTGAAAGATGGCTCCAGATCTCGCTGTAATGAACGAGCTTGTTCAGTTTGTCTTTTGGAAGCACCATGAAATTGCCAAAGGCAATCTTTTTGCCGGTAAGCCAGCGAAACAATATTTTATAAAAAATATAAAAAATGCGAAAGCCAACCCCTTCCTGCCTCGCTTTTCTTTTTGCAAAAATGATCTTATCTTTTTCAATCGCAGATGCTTTCAGTAAGGCTAGTGCATCTTCGGGTTTATCTTCTCCATCGCCATCCATTACCAATACCGATTCGCAGGGAATATTGTCGTGAATATGTGCCAAGCCTACCGCAATAGCTTTCTGATGACCTATATTACGATGCAGGTGAAGAATATGAATAGTGAACAATTTTGACGCAGGCATCTGCAATGTGGTAACAGAGCCATCATCCACAATTAACAGGGCATATTGGGTGCCGGATTGACCAGCCAATACCGTTTCCAGGTTCCTGATCAGCATGTCCAGTGATGCCATATCATTATAAACGGGTATGAGGATAATGACAGGTTGTTTCATCGTTTCTTTATAATTATGCAATTTTAGTCGTTTTTTGCTGAAATATACATTCTGAATTTGGACTATGGCTATGGATACTAAGGACCGGATATTTGGTTTTGATATACTGAGATGCATGGCCATTGTATTTGTGCTATTGTCACATTCCCTGTTCCTGTTACCTTTTACTGCTATTACCAAAGAATATTTGCATGTATATACGGGGTTCATTGGAGTAGAAATATTTTTTATACTCAGTGGTTACCTGGTGGGGAAAATATTTCTGCAGACATTACAGAAACACTCATTCTCCTTTGCTACCGTCAAACAGTTTTGGATAAGACGATGGTTCAGGACCCTGCCTGTTTATTATCTTGGATTGGTCTTATATGCCATCTTATATTACCTGGCTAATCACCGGTTTTACTTTTCTACTCCCGAAAGTTTTCTATACCTCGTATTTCTTCAAAACTTTGTCAGCCCGCATCCTGATTTCTTTGTGCAGGCATGGACGCTTAGTGTGGAAGAATGGTTTTATTTATTACTACCCGGATGGGCCTTTGTTGGATGCTGGTTTTTTAAAAAACAAAATAAAGCGATGTTGTCGGCTATCATTGGCGTCATTATCCTTATCACGCTGCTTCGTTTAGTTAAGGTGTATAACTATGATCCGGATTGGAGTTTTGGTGTAAGAATGTTAGTGCCTCTTCGGTTGGATTCACTAATGACAGGTGTACTGGCCGCGTATCTTCATCTTCATTATGAAAAACGCTGGCAGCAATATGCTTCGCAAATATTCATTGCAGGTATATTGATACTCATTTGTTGCTCTGGTTGGTTTTTGCTGGACATTACGCCAAACCCGGTAAAGGCAGGATTTTTTTCAAAAATATTATTATTTAATTTCTTCAGCATCGGCATCGCGTGCCTGATGCCATATATGTCGGGAATTAGAAAAGCGGGCAATCTTTTTATTGGTAAGATTGTGACGCATACAAGTTTGATTTCTTATTCGCTTTATATCCTTCATACCTTATGTATATTCGTTTTTATAACGTTGTATAATAAATTATTCAGCCAGGATATCCTGCTTGTAAAATTTATCGGATCATGGATCAGTTTCTTTATAGCAGCAACGATCATGTATCGTTACTATGAGAAACCGTTTACCAATTTGCGGGAGCGACGGAGAAAGAATAATTAAGAATTATGAATCGCGTATTACGGTTAATTGATTTACGCCATATTCATAATTCATAATTCATAACTCATCATTCTGAATTTTAATAAACTTGCGATAGTACAGTATGGTCAAAGACAGAGTATTCGGCCTCGATATCTTACGCGCTGCAGCAATCCTGCTGGTGATAATATCGCATACGATGTACCTGTTGCCGGTGTCTGAACCAACGAAAGATATTTTCCTGATCTGTTGCGGCTTTGCCGGTGTAGAAATATTCTTTGTATTAAGCGGTTTCCTGATAGGGCGCATATTCCTTGATCTGCTGGCGAAAAAGTCATTGACATTTGCCATGGTAAAAAACTTCTGGATCAGGAGATGGTTCAGGACCTTGCCAGCATATTTTCTTTGCATGATCTTTTATATCGGCATGTTTTATTATATCGAACACAAAAGTCCGTTCAGTGATTCGTATAATTTACTCTACTTTGTTTTTCTTCAGAATTTTGTTGCCGCGCCACCACATTTCTATCGCGAAGCATGGAGCCTGAGTGTAGAAGAATGGTTCTATTTATTGCTACCCGCGTGGATATGGTTTTTTTATAAGGTTATAAAAATGAAGAATGCGGTATTGTCCGGTATCATCACCTGCATTATTGCTGTTACTTTATTACGGGTAGTAGTAGTGTTATTATATGATCCTGTCTGGAATCTCGGTGTCAGAGCTATTGTGCCTCTGAGATTGGATACATTGATGACAGGGGTATTGACAGCATACATTTATATACATCACAGGGAAAGCTGGAGAAAATATGCGCGTATTTGCTTTATTGCCGGTGTTATCGTCACGCTGGCTGCAACGGGTTGGGTGTATATCGATGTGGTCAGACATCCGCAGGCAGCCGGATTTTTTTCAAAAA
>JBDTPD010000298.1:0-5683 GCA_039932855.1 Chitinophagaceae bacterium
TTCGCGGCCTGAGCCGGTGCAGGGTCAACCGGGTAAAACAAAATGGGTACTCATGCATTCGCCGGCTCCTTATATGCAATACTTCGTAGGAGAATTCGATGGACAATCATTTACGAATGAGAATTCCGCTGCGAAAATCTATCGGCCCGACTATGGTCCCGATTATTATGCGGCTATCACTTATAATGATCTTCCTGCAAGGCAACAACCCGTGAGTATTGGTTGGATCAACAACTGGAAATATGCCAATGATATTCCTACTACGCCATGGAAAAGTGCCATGTCGATTCCAAGAAAATTATCTGTAAAAAAAATAGATAATGAATGGATATTGATGCAGCAGCCAGTTGATGAAATAAAACTATTGCGTGGTAAACTCAATTCATGGAAAAATATCCAAGTGCCGGTATTATATCAATTGCCAGCAACAGGCCAGGTAATGGAAATGGAAATACTGTTTGCTCCTTCGAATGATGGGAACAGTGGAATACGCCTGGCAGTCGGTGAAGGTCTGTTTATTGAAATAGGATATGATGGAAAAAAAGGACAATTATATATAGACAGATCAAAAGCAGGGGATAAAGAATTCAATAAAGCATTTGCTGGTTTGTATCGTTCAGCTGTATCATTAGTAAATAGAAGCGGTAAACTTTCATTACATATCTTTTTTGATAAAAGTATAATAGAAGTTTTCGCTAATGATGGAGAGGTAGTGATGACGGCTCAACTATTTCCTGTTGAAAAAAATAACGGTATTCAACTTTTTAATACTGGTAAGCTGGTTTTTTTTGAATCGATTAATTTTTGGCCATTGAAGTCTGTCTGGTGATTTTTGCCATTCTACTTTATCAAACAAACCTGAACTTTTTCTTATTCTTCCAAATCAATTTATGAATCCATGTAGGAAATAATCGCGACCCAAGATCGGTCCAGAACATCATCGATCCAATAACGACCCTGTATTTTCCAGCTTTTACTTTTGAAATAATTCTTGTAGCAGCTTTATCTAACGACATTCCATTCTTTTGTAAAAATTCAGCTTCTTTCGTTCTTTTAATTTCATCGATATGCTTTCCATTCTTTACAATGTTTGTGTCCAACGCAGGAGGAATAACAATTGAAAGTTTGACGTTAGTGCCATTCAACTCTGTATAAAGAGCATTACTAAAACCCATTACCGCTGCTTTTGAGGAAGCATAACTTGTTTTTCCCGGGAAACCCATTAATGCAAAGTCACTGATGATATTGACCAACCGGCTACCAGGTTGCTCTTGTAAATCGGGCAAAAAATGTTTGCAGCAATAAACTGTTCCCCAGAAATTGATATCGAATAACCATTTATAATCGTCTAATGCGAGTTGGTCAAATGGCTGACTGATCGATACACCCGCATTATTGATCAGTATATCGACATGTTGATGCCGTTGCAGAATTTCTTTTCTTGCAGCAATGATCTGCTCTTCATTTGAAACGTCCACCTGATGAATAGAAATTGCTTGTGTATTGTTAGATAATTCTCTTTGCAATTTGGTAAGACCATCTATGTCAATATCAAGTAAGGCAAGATTGAAATGTTGCTTATATAAGCAGAGAGCTAATGCTCTTCCCAAGCCATTCGCAGCGCCGGTGATAACAGCAACCTTAGTAGCAAGGTCCCTCATGATGATAAACTAAGCAGTATTGATTACCTATTTCACTTTTCTTCTTTTCTCTAATTGTTGCAAGGTAGCACGCATATCTTTTGGCATGTCAGCTTCCAGTTCAATCGGTTTTCCTGATCTGTCTTTAAATGTCAATTGATATGCATGCAATGCGAGGCGCGGCATAATAGGGCGTTCCTCTTCCTCATTCTTCGAAAGCTTGAATTTTGATTTGAACGAAGACAATAAGATAGGTTTACCATCTCCATACAATTCATCACAAACGATCGGGAAACCAAGATCTTTCATGTGTACGCGTATCTGGTGCGTACGTCCTGTGTATATGCGAAATTGAACCAATGAATAAATACCAAAATCCTGCAGCACTTCATAATCAGTCAATGCTTCTTTGCCTTCACGGTTGATCACCATCAGTCCGCGCTTAACCGGATGTTCAGCAATAGCCAGATCAATCGTTCCTTTTTTTTCTGTAGGTGAACCGATAACAAGACCGAGATAGATTTTTTTAGTTTGTCTTTCTTCAAACTGGCGGGAAAGATCTTTATGCGCCGTTTCATTTTTTGCAAAAATGATTAACCCACTCGTGCCTTTATCCAGGCGGTGGACAGTAAAGATCTGTCCGTATTTCTCCTGCAATAATAATTTCAATGAAACTTCTTTTCCTTCCCTGTCCGGTATAGATAACAAACCCGATGGCTTATTAATACCAACCAGGTCGTCATTCTCAAATATAATAATGTCGTTTACTTTCATAATGAATGTTCAATTGCCAATTGCTTATTGCCGATTGTCTATTGTTACTCACTTTCCTTTTTTAAAATGTTTCAGATCTCTTACTTCTTTCTCTGACAGAAAGCGCCATTTACCACGCTCTACATTTTTCTTGGTAAGACCAGCGAAGACAACACGATCAAGACCTTTTACATCATAACCAAGATGTTCGAAGATGCGGCGAACAATACGGTTGCGACCGCTATGTATTTCTACACCTACTTGTGTTCTATCGGTGGCATCAGCATAAGCGAGCACATCTACACTGGCAAGGCCATCTTCAAGCGCTACACCTTTCAGGATTTGTTCGAAATCCTTTTTTTCAAGTGGTTTGTCTAATGTAACAGAATAAATTTTTTTTACTTCATTACTCGGGTGCGTTAATTTCTGTGCGAGTTCACCATCATTGGTACAAAGCAACACACCCGATGTATTCCTGTCAAGTCTTCCTACCGGGTATACGCGTTCAGTAGTAGCACGTGCAATGATATCCAATACCGTTTTCCTGTTTTGAGGATCACTGGTGGTCGTGATATAATCTTTTGGTTTGTTTAATAAAATATAAACAAGATTTTTGGCGATGAATATTTTCTTACCGTTAAAACGTACTTCATCTTTTGCAGACACCTTATGACCTGGTTCGGTCACCAGTTCATTATTCACTTTTACCTTACCTGCTTTGATCAGTTCAGCCGCTTCTCTTCTTCCGCAAAGACCGGAATGGGAAATGAATTTATTGAGTGGCATCAGATCATCTGTCTGTGGCCTTGTGTGAGTAGGTTGTACAGGAACTTCATCTCTGCTACCGATAGCTTTGCCGGGTCTTTGTCCGCGGGTTTCGGCTTTCTTTTTATCGAAATACTCTTCCCGTTCTTTTTTGAATTTTCTTTTTTCCTGCTTGAATTGTTCTTTGATGGCAGCGTTACTTTTCTTCTTGGTGAACTTGTCAAAGCCCGCAGTGCCTTTTTTCTTTTTCATTATGTAGTAGTTTGCTGTTTTACAACAGTAGTGAGCGGCGAAGATATAAAATAAAAATCCCCTTCGCTCAGCGAAAGGGATTTACTATTCATGGCTATACTATACTCTCACGCAGACTGTCTTCCATGTCCGCGACCTTGCTTATCATGTAATTTCTTCTGTTGTTCCGGGGTTAAGATCGATTTCAGGTTCTCGCGTTGTTGATCTTTTAGCTTTTTCATCTCGTCTTTGCGTTGATCATCAGTCAGTGAGCTATTCTCACGGATCGCTTTCATCTTTTCTGCCATATCTGTATGGCTTTTCTTGAGTTTAGCAGATTGTTCGTCTGTTAATCCAAGTCGTGTCTTCATTTCCTGTCCTCTCTTCTCTCTATCTGCCTGACGTTTAGCAGTACGATCTTCTTTCATCTTTTGCAGTTTAGCCTTCTGTTCGCTGGTCAGTATCCCCTGCATTTTGGTCTGGTGATCTTTACGCAGCGTTTCCATTCTGCTTTTCTGCTCTTTCACAGTAATGTCATCTTTCTTCTTTAAGTCCTGCATTTGCTGCCGGTACTCATCATTCATCGATCTGAATTTAGCTTTCTGATCGTCGGAAAGTTGCAGGTCTCTGAAACTTCCTCTTTGGTGTCTGTCGGTGGTTCTGTCTGTTTTTCTTTCCGAAACATCCTGAGCATGAATCGTTAAGGTAGCAACGGCCAATACTAATGCGGTCGAAATGAATTTTTTCATGGCTAGTATAATGATTAGAAGCCGGGAAGGCCAAAAACCTTCGCAGGCGGTTTAAAAATGAGGTGAACCTAATAAAGACTAGCTCCGGAAGCAGAGGTTTAACCGAAGTAAGAAATATTTCGTAGTTAGGAGAATGATAGATGATGGATGACGGTCTTTATGAGAGATTTCCTTCAGCCATCTGCCATCCATCATCCGCCATCTTTCTCTTAGTGAGCCTCCTTATTTGCAAGCTGCCCACAAGCCGCATCAATATCCTTACCCCTGCTTTTGCGCAGGCGGGCATTGATCCGATTTTTTTCCAGGTAAGACATGAAGGCTTCTACCTTTTCTTCGGAAGGCTTGGTAAAACGGGCGAAGTCGATAGGATTGTATTCAATGATATTTACCAGATCGGCTGGTACCTGCCGGTAGATCTTAATCAGTTCATCGGCATCTTTTTGACTATCATTAAAGTTATTGAAGAGGATATATTCAAAGGTGATCTCGTTCTTTGTTTGTTTATAAAAATAATTCAACGCTTCTACGAGCGTCTGAATATTATTCGTGTCATTGATCGGCATGATCTCATGACGCTTGGCATCATTGGCTGCATGAAGTGATAGAGCCAGTTTGAATTTTACTTTATCATCACCTAATTGTTTGATCTGTTTGGCTACACCTGCAGTAGATACCGTAATACGCTTTGGACTCATTGCCAATCCATCTGGTGAAGTGATACGCTCTATTGAGCGCAATACATTTTTATAATTGAGTAATGGTTCGCCCATTCCCATGAAAACGATATTCGTCAGTTTCTTTCCATGATCTTTTTCACTTTGCTGATTGATCAATACTACTTCATCATAGATCTCATCAAAGTGGAGGTTGCGCTTGCGATCGATATAACCGGTAGCACAAAACTTACAACTCAATGAACAACCGATCTGTGAAGACACGCAGGCCGTTACTCTTGATGCAGTAGGGATCAATACACCTTCGATCATGTGACCGTCCCAGGTTTTAAAACGGCTTTTGATGGTGCCATCTTCCGAATGTTGAGTAGTATCGATGGTAAGGGCAGGTAAAGTGAAAGACTCACCCAGTTTCTGGCGAAGTTCTTTGCTGAGGTTGGTCATATCGGCAAAACTCATGGCGTGTTTTTGCCATAGCCATTCATAGACCTGTTTGGCCCTGAACTTTTTCTCCCCCATTTTTTCAAAATACTCTTCAATTTCCGTTTGCGAAAGTGTGCGGATATTGACTGTCAGATCCTTTGCCATAGTCGTGCAAAGATAAGAATATACGAGAGCGAATCAGGTAGGGTACTTATCCGGAAACTTTAATATTTCTTATTTATTCCGGTGCATACAACTTCAGCTCTTATGAGGAATCACTTCTAAAACAATGATCCTGTCGCCTCCAAAACTGCATCCAGTAGATTTTTTTTATTTCAGACCCACGGTTTGAAGAGCCTGGCAATAAAAATAGTGAGCCGCTCAACCTGGCAGCCGGTTTTAATCTGTGACTGTTATTATTTGTTGTTTTTTTATCGCAGGGCTTTAC
>JBDTPD010000299.1:0-5681 GCA_039932855.1 Chitinophagaceae bacterium
AACACTCACCCACCTGATTGCTGAACGTATTATCATAGAAGCCAAAAGGGAATTATTCATGACTTCTAAGGCTGTAAAAGAAATAGCGTATGAATTAGGATTTACTGATGAATATTATTTCAGTCGTTTCTTTAAAACGAATGCAGAAATTTCTCCACAACATTACCGCGAAACAGTTGGATTTGCCAGAGCAGAGGTAACTAATAACTAGCAGCTAGTAGCTATTAATTTACTATTCGCAGCTATAATTTTTTTGTCAGCATGATCATATGCTTGCATGCAATCCCATCTTCAATAATTGGTTCGGAATAATTATCGACAAAGAAATTCTTTTTAATATCAAAGATCTCGAAGCCTTGTTTTTGGTAAAATGCCAGTTGACTGATACTGGAATTACCTGTTCCTACCAGTAGCGTAGTATAATTTTTATTTTTAGAAACCTGCATGGCATCATCAATCATCATCTTGCCGATTCCGCGGCCCTGGTATTTTTCTTCTACCGCTATATTTTTTATTTCCACAGTATGCTGATCGGGTGAATAAAGGACATACACGCCTATGATCTTATTTTCCAATTCGGTCACATATATTTCTGAATCATCGATATATTTATCAATTACCTGTTGATCCGGATCGGCCAGCAAT
Organism: Chitinophagaceae bacterium; assembly: GCA_039932855.1. Classification (GTDB taxonomy): domain Bacteria; phylum Bacteroidota; class Bacteroidia; order Chitinophagales; family Chitinophagaceae; genus JAJKIP01. The sequence continues at coordinate 646 of JBDTPD010000299.1, forward strand.
AAAAGCTCATAAGGTATGATCTCATATCCTCCAAGTTTTCTTATTTCTATATTGGAAATAATTGTTTTTGCCATTCTTTATTCTTTTTCATTATAACATATCTCCGCTGATCAGTTTCACATAATCCTTATTATCCCTGAGTAGCTGCAATCCTTCCCGCGTGTTCAGGTAAGGCTTCCGTAACCGGCGGTGGTTGATACGACTGATATGGAATAATATGTTCCAGTGACGAATGATCTCTTTCCAGGCAAAGAAGATAGAGTGGGCCGGGTCATAAATATGCGTTGGCTCACTGCCTGCGCCATTTAATTCAATGATAGAGAAATTCTTTCCCTGTTTTAATTCTTCCCAGGTATTATATTTTATGTCAAGGCGCCCGAAATAAAAATCCTTCACTTGTTTGCATACAGCATCTATGCTTTCTGTTAATTCCTGATCGGCCAGGTGACTGATATCGATAAACTTTGCGCCCCGTGCGTGATTGCCATAAGGCACCAGTAATTTTTTTTCTCCCTCAGCCAGAATTATATCCAGTTCTTCGGGGTAAGTTTTGCTTAGTACCGGCAACTGTAGTATAAATCTTTTGTCCTCGTGCAGTAATTCCCTGATTGTAGAGAACCCATTTCCTGTCACTGATAAAAATTCTTTACCAACGATACCTGAGATATGTCCTTTTGCTTCTCCGGGAACACGATAGTAAAAAATACCGACTTCATTTTCGTAGGGTATAAATTCCTGTACAATAAAATTAACTTTTGAACTGGCTGCATATGCTGTCAATTCGGTCGCCGTATTTATTTTTTTTACTGCTAATCCTTTCATGCCAATATCCGGCTTAGCTATTAATGGAAAGCCTAACTGATTTTCTTTTATTAAGCCTATCAGATTTTCCGTTTCTGTTTTTTTAAAAAGAATTGTACGCGGATAATATTCCTTGGGAATAAGATCATAGATTTCCTTTTTCGATTCCATTAACAACCCGCCATTGCTGATCGAAGGATTGGATGTATTAAAAAAGAAGAAAGATCTTGCGCGGATACACAACCAGAACCAATATATCAACGCAGGCATATACACAACGATGAAGGGCCAGTATTCCCAATGTGAGGCGCGTATAATAAATCTGTTTAACCTTTGGCGGAATGCTTTTCCGGCCGGTTCTTTTTTATCTGATCTCATATCGGCTTTGAGAACAGAGATGGATTGTTCATTGTTTTTCAAATCGTAATAGATCACCCGGGAGGAGCCTTCTTCAAGATGAAGTGAAGTAATACTTACCGTAGACATTATTCCGGGCCGGTTCATCAATATATCGTTGCATGAATCACCGTTGCCAGCTGATTGATGAAATTTCAATACTTGATCCTGATTGATAGCAGAAGCCGATGTATGCCATTGTGTAAACCACTGATACCGCTGATCAGCAATTGTCTCATCGTACAATGTAGCAGACGACCAAATATGCGGGGTGATTATGCTGCAAATAATGTGATGTTTGGTATCGCCATCCCAACGACATTCGTGAAGCTGTCGGTTACTGTATAATATGATCGTGAATGGTTCAATATCAGCAAGACCCATTTGATTAAAATGAGTAACCGGTTTTTTTGCTTCAATAATTTCAAGAAAGATCAATCCACGACTTTTCCGGTACGGAGGTTTTGGTACATGACGTTTAAATGCACCATTCAATAATACAGCAGCGTCGCCATTGTTTTTTACAGCGATCCAACTGCCACCTGCATGCTGATCTCTTGGGTAAAGAATCTTTTTATTTCCCTTTGTATAAGTAAGTGGCATCAGTGCGCTGCTACGCGTTGGTCGCTCATCCCTGCTGGATGTCAGAATTATTCCTTTCTCCGATGGAACAAATGTTACTGTGCACATGCGTGTCTGTATTGAACGGTTGACTCCGCCACTCCGAAATGGCTGGATAAAATAGTTGATGAAACGGCCTCTATCCCGATTCGTATCAGCGCCATGTGGTGAACTGTATGCTCGAGATTATATAATAGTTCCCTGTTATAGTTAGAAGTAAACTGGATATGCGGTATACCATTAACAGGAAATGAAGCTGTCAACAGTAAATCCTTATCAGGCTTATCGAGATTTTCACCTATTTCACGAATCTTTTCAATAGCAACTTGTCTTTTTGTTTCAATACGATGATCGCGTTGACGCAGATCATAGTTGACCTGGCCAGTCTGATGGCCCTTGTTCAACTCATCAAAGAATTCGATCACGTGCCGAAGGTGTTGCCCGATGCTTGTATCCGAAAGCACCGCAACGGGCATACAATACTGTTGGTCAGATAACTCACTGATCGCTTCTTCAAGTTGTAGTAGTAAATTAGAAATGGGTTTGGCTAAATGCATAAAATATAGATTTATTATACAGTCTCCATTTTTGTTTTACCAGCGGGCCTCACCAGTGCCAGCAACTGGCGCCTGTATGAATAAACAAGTATGAGACAACTGATAAACACAAGGAGTGCATAAATGAATAGTTGTCCGTGATCATCCATGACAACCAGACCCAATTTGATAACGTGAAAGAATATTGCACCACTCATTACGCCAAGACCCAATAAAGCACCGATGCCGGTTGTTGAAGGAATCAATATTAATATAGCTGCGATCAATTCTGCTATTCCTGAGCCGACGCGTCCCCAGGGCTCCATTCCGATAGTAGAAAATATATAAACCGATTCCGGTGCAGCTGAAAATTTGAAAAAAAGTGTTTGTAAAAGAATCACTGCTGCAATGATCCGTAATGTCCAAAGACCAATCTTCGTTTGTTTCTGTGTCATAATATAGAGTTGATTTAGGTAATGAGTGGTGCGTTATAATTATTCTTTGTCTTTGATCAGCGGCCACTGCTGATCGGCCTTCATAATAAATCCTGGCTGATCCTTGACCCACATCTGTTTCACTTTGTTGTTATAGTTGAAATAGAGTTTGCCATCTATAACTGTCCATGTGTCAGTTTCTGTTGGCGCTTTATGTCCCTGTGAAGTACCATACGCGCAATAGCCGCCATACTGTGGAGCATATTTATCAGGATCTGCTTTGAACATTTCCATATTACTACGGTTAGCAAACATCCAGTCTGCTCCCTGCCATTGGTACACAAGCGAATCTTTTCCCATCACCGGTTTGGATTGATTAAAGAAAGCAACAGGATCATATCCTTTGATAGCTTTTCCGTTTGGAGCAAATATGGCAGATTTCTGAGCGGATAAATTTGCGATAGAGAATATCAATAGTAATACGGGAAGAATTATTTTTTTCATGTTTAATTTTTTTTGAATGATAACTGATGCCTGATATATTTATCAGGATTTTTCTTAGTGATAGAATTTTGTCCAGGACGCGTCTGCATTCGTTTTTAATACTGATTCATTTTTGTTCCATGATTTTAGCGTGTTATTAAAAAAGCTATTGTAAAAGAGATAGAGCTTGCTATCGATGATCTTGAATGTTTTAGGATCTACCGTTACTTTTTCACCGGATGCGCCCATGGCATAGGCGCACCATCCACCATACTGCGGTTCATATTTGGAAGGAGCTGCCATAAATAACTTTCTGTTTTCAACCGTATTGAAGTAATAAGTGACACCCTGGTAAGCATAGCTGATGTCTTTTTTCCCTTCTATTGCTTTGCCATACAGAAAATAGCCTACGGGATCATACCCGTCGATAGCCAATGATGATTTACTGATGTTGAATTGTTTGACCCGTTGGTCCTGCTGACTAAATGCAACAGTAGAGCTGAGGAATAAAACGAGGCTCGTGAGAGCGATAGATATTTTTTTCATGATGCAGATGAATTTAAAAATCGATGGAGCTTTTTTTGCTGATCACAGCGGCTCATCTGCATCTTTGTCGTGGGAATATTTAAATCCTTACAACCGGATAAAATTATTTTTTAGGGCCTCTTCAATTTTTCTTTGATCTTGTTCTGTAAATCGCTTTTAAACTGGTCATTCAATTTACTTTCTGATTTTGGAGCGGACTGGAAAAGGCTCTTGATATGGTTATTGATCAGGATGCTCTGACGCTCGAAGGTTCTGCATACAGAACATCCGGCGAGGTGGAGTTTGAGTTCCATCTTTTCACCCAACGTCAATGGCGTCATCTGTTTCTTTTCGATCAGTAACGTTGCTTTTTTGCAGTTATAGATTATTTTTTTTACATCATTCATAGCAGACGTTTAAATCCAGTTTTTCTGGAGACAGGCACGCAGATTTAGTTTAGTCCGATGCATGATCACCCAAAAATTGGCAGAACTAACTTTTTTTTCCTCACAGATCAGGTCGGTTGTCATTTCTTCCACATGCTTCATCGTAAATACAGCAAACCACAGCGAGGGAAGTTTTTGCATACAGCGTTGAAGCACGCTGTTAAACTCTTTGGTAAGCAATGGGTCTTCGGTAGACTTAGCAAACTCCTGCGGCCGGTGAACATCTTTCCAGTGACCGTCCAGTGTTTCAAAAAAATCCAGGTCATCATTATCCGTGTTATTATTGTCAACAATACTTCCTGCACTGGAACCTCTTTTGCGGTAGACGTCAACAATTTTGTTTTTCAGGATGGCAGTGAGCCATGTACGCTCAGTGGCCTTCCCCTGAAATTTTTCTAATTTCTCCAATGCTGCCAGGAAAGTTTCCTGTACAAGGTCACGGCATAATTCATCATCATTCAAGCGGGAGATCGCATATCCATACATATAATCCGCATGATTAGCCACCCACTCTTCAGGGGAAGCCGTATAAACTGACTGCGAAAGCGTATCGCTGTTTTTCTGCTGCATAACTGTGCTGATAGTACCGGTAAGGTACTGTTTTTAATGTTGTCGTTGAAGGCCTGAAATCCTTACAAAAAAAGTTTGTAAGGATTTTTAAGATTGCCCGACTAAGTAAAGACATCTTCCGAAATAAAGGTGTTAAGAGCCTTGAAATTGATACTTCTGTGAGATGTTCCTGCACAACAAGTGTTTCCTTTAGGTTGTGGGGATTGCTATTGTAAAAAAGTGGA
>JBDTPD010000300.1:0-5669 GCA_039932855.1 Chitinophagaceae bacterium
AATGGCTCAATAATATCTGGCTGAATTACTTCGTTGTAGCGGGCATTATCCTGTTCGTCGCACTTGTAAAAAAATACCTCGCTCAATCAATTGCATTACTCATTTTTAAACTGATCAACAGAGTCTGGAAAGACATTGATAAAAAAACATTTATCAGACTGGTCGCCCGCCCGCTTGGTAGTTTTCTTGCGGTACTTGTCACCGTTGTTGCTTTACACAAATTAAATTTTCCTAAAGACCTGAACAGGGAGATTTATAATATCACTACCAAAGAATTATTCAATGCTTTAGGCTCCTTTGTAATTATTCTTTTCTTTGTCCGGTTATTATTGCGCACCATCGATTTCATTGCGATCATTCTGAACATCCGCGCTAATCAAACGCCGGATCCGACAGATAATCAGCTGATCGTTTTCTTTAAAGATTTTTTTAAAGTCATTCTTGTTGTTGTTGGCTTACTGATGATACTGAAATTTGTTTTTGGGTCCAATATCGGTAATCTATTAACCGGTCTTAGCATCGTTGGTGCTGCTATCGCTCTTGCTCTTCGTGAAAGCCTGGAAAACCTGATCGCATCATTTATTATTTTCTTTGATAAACCATTTAGCCTGGGAGATGTCGTTAAAGTGCACAACTTCACCGGTACAGTAGAAAAGATTGGTTTACGAAGCACACGAATACGCACCGATCAGAAAACCTATATCACGGTTCCTAATAAACAAATGGTAGATAGTATACTCGATAATCTTTCATTGCGTACGCAACGCAAAGGTGATCTTCGTCTTGAAGTTGGATTATCTACTTCTCCTGCTGCTCTCGATCAATTAATAAATGGCATTCGCCAGATCCTCGATCATAAAGACATTGAAAGCTCTACTGTCTTACTCAATGATATCAGTTCTTCTTCTTACCAGGTATTGGTAGAATATTTCACAGGCCCTACTACGCAAAAAGATTTTAATGATACCAAAGAACGAATCAACTTCAGCATATTAAAACTCATGGAAGAGTTGAGCATTCAGATCTCCGGTACTTCCACAGAGATAAAGATCTCGGGCAAGCTTGCACAAACCAACACTGATTAATAAGGAATAAGAAACAGAGAAATAAGAAATGAGAAAGTAGCACAAACTAAGTGCATCACTTTCTCATTTCTTATTTCTCTGTTTCTTATTCCTTATTATTTTTCTTCTCTCCCCACTTTCAGGGATAAGCATTAACGCATTCGGCGATTGTACACGCTCCTGCAGCGGAGCATCTTTGTGTCTCAATAACAAACAAAAAGAAATCATCATCAAAAATTTTATTTATGAAAAAGCAATCATTCATTTTCGCCGCTTTGTTCGTGGCTTCGGCTGTTTTATTTACAGCTTGCGATAAGAACAATAACGATTACAATCCACCTCCGCCACCAACTGTCAACGCACAGGTCTTCCAGGTAGCGAGTGATAGTAATGGTATCGTTAACAAACTGAACGAATTCAGAAATACGTTAGGCGCTTCATTAAATGCTGCACCGGGTGCTGTTGGTGGTCGTCGCGAAGTAAACTGGGATGGTGTTCCTGCTAATCTTACGAATGTAAATGCATTTCCGTTTGACTTTTTCGGTTCAGCTGATCCAAATCTTGCTAACGGACGTAAAAGAGGTTTGATCATGACCAATACAGGAACAAGTTTCCGTGTTGATACAACAGACTTCAGCGAGATAGATGCATCTTATACTGATCAATTCAATCGCTTCAGCCCAAAAAGATTGTTTGCTTATCTCGGTAACAATGTAACAGAATGTACTTTCAAAGTACCTGGTACAACTACTGATGCGTCTATCAAAGGTTTTGGTGTCATCTTCAATGATGTGGACGATGCTAATTCAACATCAATCGAATTCTTCAGCGGTACCAAAAGTTTAGGTATATATAAAGCGTCTGCCTCTGCAAGCGGACAGTTTTCTTTACTCGGTGTTTATTTCCCGGATGAGAAAGTAACGAAAGTAAAGATCACTGCAGGTAACGGTTTGCTGGCAAATGGTACAAAAGATATTAGTAGTGGTGGTACTAAGGACCTGGTAGTGATGGATGATTTCTTATATGACGAGCCTAAGGTAATACAGTGATTTTCATAACAGTAGCATTTTAGCGAATCGATCCAGGTTCCTAAAGATCCCCGGTCGCAAGGCCGGGGTATCTTTAGTCCCCACATTCGGGGATAGGCAGGCGAAGCATATTAGGCTACTTTTATCATCTTAAAAAACCTCCGATATGAAAGAGCGAATCAATATAATAATGAGTGTTGCAACAGGATTATTCCTGGTAGCATTGATCACTGGATGTAAAAAAGAAGATAACGATAAGGATGAGGCACGTGTTTTCTCTGCCAGTGGTGATATCACTTCAACACTTACAACATTCAGAAACCTGCTTGGTAATTTAAATAGTACAACAGGTGTAACAACTGGTCGTCGTGAAATAAACTGGGATGGTGTTCCGGATTCATTAGACGGTAAAAAACTCCGCAATGATTTTTTTAATCGTACCGATGTGAATGCTCCCGTTAGTTTACAAAGAGGAGCGATATATGCTGGTGATGATAATGCAATGGTAAGTAAAAGCGGTTTTTCAGAAATAGATCCTAATGCAAGTGCAGAGTTTGCTGCTTTCAGTGGTAATAAAACATTTGCAGTAGTAAATGCTACACTATGGCCGGTAACATTTAAAGTAGCAGGACAAACTACGGACGCAACAGTAAATGCTTTCGGTGCTGTTTTCTCTGATGTTGATAAAACTAATTCAACGTTCATTGAATTCTTTGACGGACAAACGAGTCTCGGTCGCTTCTATGCGCCGGCTCATGATAACACAAGCAGCTTCTCTTTCCTGGCCGTTTATTTTCCAAATACAAAAGTGACACAGGTACAGGTAGGTCACGAAGGAATGCTGATTGATGGACAAAAAGATATTTCAAATGGTGGTGATAAAGATTTAGTGGTACTGGATGATTTCATCTATAGTGAACCATTGGTGAAATAATATTGATTCAAAGGACAAAAGAAAGGACAAGACAAATTAAGAGTTATGAATTAAGAATCATGAATGGAGTTTTAGCATTCATGATTCTTAATTCATAACTCTTAATTTGTCTTATTTATTTCTATCAATCAACCTTTAGTTAACTTTATTGACAGTAAGATCACTATGACCCCGTTGCGCCTCTTCTTTTGTATTTGTTTGCTCGTTGCTTTTTCTTTGGTAAGAGCTCAATCGTCTCCTCTGTTCTTTGAAGGAGTATCGGTTCAGAATGGCTTGTCCAACAATAAGGTCAATTGCGTTCTTCAGGATAAACGTGGATTTATCTGGATCGGCACCAATGATGGATTGAACCGTTATGACGGACATAATTTTATCATTTTCCGCAGCATACCGGGTGATACAACAAGTATTTCCGGAAATACGATCAACGATCTTCTGGAAGATAAAGACGGCGTCATCTGGATCGCTACCAGCGATGGAGGATTAACGCGCTATGATTACCGCCTTGAGCCCGGGCAGCAATTCAAACAGTATAAGCACCTTCCTGCCGATAAAAGATCTATACCTGTGAATATTGTATCGGCCATGGCAGAAGATAAGTATGGTAATCTCTGGATGGCAACGAATGGCGCTGCTGTGGTACGAATGGATAAAAAAACAGGAAGGTTCGATATCCCCATACCAGATGGGCCGCGCGTAGTACTTGATGTCAGTGTAGATAAAGACGGAATTATATGGGCTGGCCGGCAGGGTGGCGGTATTGTAAGAATAGATCCCGTTACGCTTCAATATAGTTTTGATAACCGGTATAAGAATTTATATGCAAAGCTGCCACATATGGAAGTTTCTTCTTTGTATACCGATAAAGAAAACAATACATGGTATGGCTCGTGGGATAAGGTGTTGTATAAATACGATCATCACACAGCAAGAGAAATCGTCTATCAAAATGACCAATCACCATATCCTTTTACCAATGACGAAGTGATCAGTTTTGCAGAAGACAGACAGGGAAATTTATGGTTAGGGGGTAAGACGACTGGTTTACAGATTCTGAATAAAACAACCGGTGCATTTTTGAATTACCGCCATAATCCATTGCATGAAGGTTCGCTGATCGATAATTCTGTCAACTGTATCTATATCGATCGGGAAGGAGATGTGTGGCTGGGTACCGATAAGGGATTAAGTATATGTCGACCGACGCAACAACGATTTACCCAACATTTTCTATTGCCGTCCCGTGATCTTTCTGCTACTGTCACTGTATATGATTTTTTTAGTGATGAGAATAAAGATCTCTGGATAGGAACAAGCGAAGGTATTTTTCTGAGAAAAAATAATCAGGCGGAGATGATTCATCGTCCTGTTATTTACAAAGGAAATAAATTGATTGTTACTAAATTTTTCCGTGATCGCCAGGGCAATTTTTATATCGGCACCAACTATTCTCTTTTCAGATATGATAAGGAACGAAATACTGTTCAGCTTTTGCCAAATACAGAAAAAGATTCAGTGATGAACAAGATCATTGAATCACGGGTAGTATCAATTGTAGAAGATGTCATTGATAATGATCCTGTGTTATTGGTATCTCCTTATGGCCATTACCTGACATACTATGACCTTACTACACAAAAATGGGTTTCCCGTCTTGATACAGCCAGGAAAATCATTGAGCAATTCAATATTAAAGACAACCTGATACCAAAACTATTCAGAACATCAACAGGTAAAATATGGATGGCTACTACAAGAGAAGGTTTGGGTGAATGGAAAACGACTCACGGCGGAACTGTCTTTTATAGTAACGATCCTGTAGGAAACCAGGGGCTGAGTAATAATCACGTATCCGATATTACTGAAGATAGGTTAGGAAATTTGTGGGTGAGTACTTACGGTGGAGGATTGAATTATGTAGAGATGAAGGGCCGCAAAATAAAGCATATCAATGCTACCAATAATCTACTGGAAGGAATTGCTACTGATAAAAAAGGAAACGTATGGATGATCAGTAATAGCAATCTGCAGAAATACGATATACTGGCCGGCTCCAGTAAAACTTATACATTACCCGACCTGGAAAAAACTGGAGGTGTCAAAGGATATATTTATAAAGATCAGGAGGGAACGATGTATTTAGGAGGAAATAATTATTTTATTTCTTTTCACCCTGATTCAATACAGGATAAGATAACAGAACCATTGGTCCGGATCACTGATTTTAAAATATTCAACAACTCTTTCAGTCACTTACTTAACGATAACACGATTCATCTTAGTTACCGGCAAAATTATTTTACGTTCGAATTCTCAGCACCGGATTATTCATCACCACAGCCGGTACAGTATCAATATATGCTGGAGAATTTTGATAAAGAATGGATAGATATTGGTACAAGAAACAGCGCTATCTTTTCTAATTTACCCGGAGGTGATTATACATTTCGTATACGGGCAACGAATAATCCGGGCAACTGGCGCGAAATGGAACAACGGATCAGGATCATTATCACGCCGCCATTCTGGAAACGCTGGTGGTTCTATGTTATCTGTGTCGTATTTATTTCTGTCGCCATTTATGTTTTTTATCGCTATCGCATCAATGAACTATTGAAAAGACAGGCTATCCGAAATAAGATT
>JBDTPD010000301.1:0-5644 GCA_039932855.1 Chitinophagaceae bacterium
AATGGCTAACTGAAACCCGCTACATTCATAATTCATAACTCATAATTCTTAATCCCCTTATTCTATTTCTCTTTCTCATCCATCCACTTCTTCTCTACTTTATAAGATCCGAAGAGACCGAGACCACCGCCGATAGCGATCAGGGAAAAATAAATAGGTGCGTTAGCTCCATGATCATGGAAACGGTTTGGACTCAATACAAAGTTGTCCAATAAATAGGCAAAGAATAAACCGGCACCGGCGCCGATAAGTAACAACCCCCATTTCAGGTTTCTGAAAGGTGCGGGTCTGTTATAGGCTTCTTTGGGATTCATTCCCTTTTCGATCATTGCGAGGTTTTCGCGCTTGTGCATGTACACGACCCCGAAGACCAGTAAGAAAAATCCGAGGGGGATCAACACCGCGACAAGCATCTCTGTTGCGTTCATAATTAGTGATTTATTAGTAGTATAATTTGTTTCTGTCTTCTAAGACTACCTGTCAGACGAGCAGGTTACAGCCTGTAAAGAACTTTTTTGTAAACCGGTTACAAGTACTATGACTATCGGTGATCGAACCAAGTTACATTCCTGTCCGCTATTCCATACCCGATATTCTTACATTCGCCTGTAACCTTACGCCAACACATGTAGTCTTACCATAGCAGATGTCTACCACACCGGATGATAATGAAATCATTAGCAGAGTATTGGCTGGTGACCGACAGGCTTACGCCGGGTTGGTCAACCGTTACCAGAACTATGTGTTTACGTTGACGCTTCGATTTACGAAGAACCGGGAGGATGCAGAAGAAGTATCGCAGGACATATTTGTAAAGGCTTATCGTTCGCTGGCTGATTTCAGGGGCGCTTCCAAATTCAGTACCTGGTTGTACACGATCGTCAATACTACCTGCATCACATTCCTTAGAAAAAAGAGACTGGATATACGCTCATTGGATGATGAAAAAGTATTTGAAGCCGCTGATGCGCCGGATTCAGGATTAGGCGCCAACCAGATCGAACAAAAATCACGGACAACGATGGTCAACAAAGCGATTGGCCTCTTAAACCCGGATGATGGAGAGATCATAACTTTGTTTTATAAAGCGGAACAAACACTGGACGAGATTGCACGGGCATTAGGAATAGAATCAAACACAGCAAAGGTGAGATTGCACCGGGCAAGAGCACGGTTAAAAGAAAAAATGGAAGTTCATTTTTCACAGGAAGTAAAAGATTTATAGCCGCAAGCTATTTATATAAACCTTTAATAAAGGAGGTATCAAATGAATGAAGATTATGGAAATGGCATGGAAACACGCCTGTGGGATTATATCGATGGTCTTTCTTCCAATGAAGAAAAGACAGTGATTGAGCAATTGCTGGAAGACAACCGCGAATGGAAAAAGAAATATCATGAGTTGCTCGATGTACATCAGCTCATGCAATCTTCCGAACTGGAACATCCTTCTATGCGTTTTTCCAGGAATGTTATGGAAGAAATATCACGTCTGCATATTGCACCTGCTACCAAAACATATATTAATAAGAATATCATTCGCGGCATCGTTATCTTTTTTGTTACAACAATCATCAGTTTCCTTGTCTATGGTTTTTCACAAGCCGACTGGACATCAGGATCATCCAATAAATGGAGCGTACCAGTTGATGTAAGCAAACTGGACACCAGTAAATTCTTCAATAGCACTTCCATGAATGTATTTATGATGATCAATTTGATATTGGGACTTTTCTTATTTGATCGTTATTTATCCAATAAAAGGAAGAAGCATCAGGAATCTCAATGATGTACGATGTCAGATGTACGATGTACGCAAGTCTTATTTTTCCGGACATCTGCTAATATGATAAAGTCGTACACCGTACATCGTACTTCGTACATTACTTGCCGATAGCTTACCTTCGCTACACAAACGCTTGTAATGAAAATCAAGAATAATATACTGGAGACGATCGGGAACACACCGATGATCAGATTGAATAAGATCACCCGGGATTTCCCGTGCCAGGTAGTGGCTAAAGTGGATTATTTCAATCCCGGCAATTCAATTAAAGATCGCATGGCGCTGAAGATGGTAGAAGTAGCAGAGAAGGAAGGTTTGCTAAGATCCGGCGGCACTATCATCGAATGTACATCTGGCAATACCGGAATGGGGCTGGCACTCGCAGCAATAGTGAAAGGCTATAAATGCATTTTTGCAACAACAGATAAACAATCAAAAGAAAAAAGCGATATCCTGAAAGCGGTCGGTGCGGAAGTAATTGTTTGTCCAACCAATGTAGAACCCGAAGATCCACGCAGCTATTATTCAGTAGCGAGACGATTACATACCGAGATCCCCAATTCATTTTTTTGCAATCAATACGATAACCTGGCCAATAGGTTGGCGCACTATGAAACCACTGGTCCGGAGATCTGGGATCAGACAGACGGAAAGATCACTCACCTTGTTGTTACTGCGGGTACAGGCGGCACCGTAACAGGCACAGCGCAATATTTAAAAGAAAAAAATTCGAATATAAAAATTTGGGCCATAGATGTATATGGGTCTTTACTTACAAAATACTTTCGTACTGGTGAAGTCGATATGAATGAGGTTCATCCATATGTGAGCGAAGGTTTTGGAGAAGACTTTATCCCGGAAAATTATGATATGAAAGTGATCGATCACTTCGAACAGGTGACCGATAAAGATGGTGCTGTGATGGCAAGAAGGCTGGCAAAAGAAGAAGGCATTTTTTGTGGTTATAGTGCAGGAAGTTGTCTGCAGGGATTAATGCAATTAAAAAGCAAATTGAAAAAAGATGACCTGGTCGTTTGCATTTTTCATGATCATGGTAGCCGTTATGTTGCGAAGATCTATAATGATCAATGGATGATAGAAAGAGGTTTTCTTGATGTAAAAACATTCAAAGATGTGATCAGCTCTCGTGGTACCAAACGACTTATTACAATCAATCCAACACAAACTGTTGCTGAAGCAGTAGAACTGATGAAGAAATATGATATTGAACAAATACCGGTCATGAATGGCAGCGGTCCGGTAGGCGCTATCAGCGAAGGTGGGTTGTTTCAGAAAATATTTGATAACCCTGAATTAAGAAATTCAAAAGTGTCGGATGTTATTGAGCCGGCATTACCTGTTGTCGCATTTGATACACCCGTAGAAAAGCTGAGTCCGTTAATTCATAAAGGAAATGGAGCGGTATTGGCAAAGGATGATGCGGGCAGTTATCACATCATTACCAAGTACGACGTTCTGCATGCACTCGGAAAATAGTCGCACAATAAATCCGAAACTTGATCAGGAACAAGTTGAAAATCAGCGTTCCCGTTTAGTTTCGTAGAATCCCTACCCGTTGTAGCGTTTTTCCGCAATTTCTCATTTGCTTTTTTACGTTAAATACACTGAAAATAAACGAATAATAATTGAGCAATTTTGCTCTTTATTCTTAATGTTCTGCCAACTATTTTTGATACATCGAAAGCGAATAACCTTATCATCTGAAAGTTCATCCAAATCCTTTAGAATACCGTTTAAACTATCCAATACCCTCTTTTGAGAAACCTGAATCCTTAGAAAAACCAAAGTTTGAAGTCCAGTATCAGATCCTTGAAAAACCGTTCGAAGTCCTTTATCATCCTTGAAAACCGTTTTAAAATCCAGTATCGCGTCCCGTTGAAAAACCTTTCGAAATCCAAATCCTTAGTTGAAGAACAACATCCAATTATCCAGATGAAGACCATCATCAGTCACCGTGTCCAACAATCCTTGAAAAGAAATTAATCGTCCGGACCCCCTCCTGCTTTCTCAAAACCAGTTAGCAGGGGGCGCGGTGATGAATCCGGCAAATCTCTTAGTTTCCCCTCCCTTTTTTGATCATTACATTTGCAGCAAACTGTTGCCTTTTGTTATTTACAGACCAGACAGGCCGTATAATCATTTTACCATCCACTCCTCAGCGGATCATTTCACTCGTGCCTTCCCAGACAGAACTGTTAGCTTACCTGGGCCTTTCAGAGCAGGTAGCAGGGATCACTAAATTCTGTATCCATCCATCTGAATGGTTCCATTCTAAAACACGCATAGGCGGCACCAAGCAATTGAAAATGGAACTGATCCATCAGTTGAGGCCAGATCTGATTATTGCTAATAAAGAAGAGAATGTAAAGGAACAGGTAGAAGAACTGGCCAATCATTACCCTACCTGGGTCAGCGATGTCAATAATCCCGAAGATGCATTCAGTATGATCTATTCGGTAGGGAAAATGACCGGTAAAGAAAATGAAGCAGCAATACTGATCAATAATATCAGGAAGGAATTTGGTTTACTTTCTCCTTCATCTAAAAAACTTCGCACTGCTTACCTGATCTGGCGCAATCCCTACATGACTATTGGTGGCGATACATTTATTCACTCGATGTTACAGGCGGCTGGTTTTGAAAATATGTATGGACATGCGACACGCTATCCTGAGGTTACGATCGATGAATTAAAGAATGCGGGTTGTGAACGATTACTACTTTCCTCCGAACCATTTCCTTTTAATCAAAAACATATTGACGAGTTACAGCCATTGCTTCCGGATACGAAGATCGTGCTGGTAGATGGAGAAATGTTTAGCTGGTATGGTAGTCGTTTATTATTAGCGCCGAAGTATTTTCTTCGCTTATTTGAACACGGATGACATGAGAAAGCTATTAGCCATTAGCTTTTAGACTTAAACCCAAATTGTTGCCAATGATAGAATCATTCTACTATAAAAGCTAAAAGCTAATGGCTAATAGCTAACAGCTTTTCCCTCATCGCTGTTCAAAAAAACTAGTTAACTTTCGCTCCATGGAATTTACAGCAGATAGCGACAAAAGAGATACTGGCAAGCCATCGCGTAAGAAGCCGATGTTTGCGGTGAATAAATCATTACGCGCGTATTTGAAGAATCATGGCCGTGAAGTAAAATTACCAGTATCATACAATGACTTGCTCCGCTATACATTTTCTGTTCCGGTAAAAGATAAGAATGGCAAGGACACACTCTGGGAAAAAACTATTTACGATAAACGCGAATGGGATTTCATCCGCGATGGCCTCGTAAAGCTTTATGCTATTCATAAAACTGAGGGTGACTTTAGTTTTACCAGTCACCTCGATGTAGCACGCGTAGATTATTGCACCTTTGGTAACTCCCACCCCTTCCGTATACGGATCGTTAATAAATTCAACGATAACTACGACCATTATTATATTAAGATCGCTGACGCCTCACGTATCTATGGGTTGGAGCTCGAACATATTCTTTCTCCCAACCACATCACTTACTTTACGGATAAGGATACATTAGTAGAAGAACATATTGCCGGTGTACCTGGTGATTTATTTATACAACAAATCCTGAATGATCCGAATACCAACAAGATCAGGTTGGCAAAGGAGTTTGTAAAATTCAACGAGCGATGTTTTGTGAGACTGCTCGGCGATATGCGGAGTTATAATTTTGTCGTGGACATTACCCCCGACATCGAGGATTATCAGTATCGCATACGGGCAATTGATTTTGATCAACAATGTTATGAAGGAAGAAAGAATTTGTACCTGCCGCAATTCTTCAAAGAGAATTATGCTTATGTGGATCTATGTTT
>JBDTPD010000302.1:0-5635 GCA_039932855.1 Chitinophagaceae bacterium
AACTGCCAACTGCCAACTGCCAACTGCCAACTGCCAACTGCCAACTGCCAACTGAATTACTTCTTGCCCAGTTTAATCACTTCACAATCCTTCATATCAGCCCTATCAACGGTAAAGCGCATGATCGTGCGCATATCCTGCCAGCCATGTTTGCCAGCGGCACCGGGATTCATGTGAAGACATTTTAATTTTTCGTCGAAGATCACTTTCAGAATATGTGAATGTCCGCTGATGAAGAGTTGCGGATGATGAATAGCTAATTCTTTTTTTGTTTCAGGATTATATTTTGGCGGATAACCACCGATATGACGGATCATTACTTTCACATCTTCGCAGGTAAACACCAATTGTTCGGGGAATTCAGCGCGAATATCCTGCCCATCGATATTCCCATACACCCCACGCAATATTTTTTTGTCTGCTTTGGCCCAGGTCGATAAACGCTGCACCAATTCCATATTGCCAAAATCACCAGCGTGCCATACTTCATCGCAGGAGGCGAAGTAGTTGAACACCTGTTCATCAAGGTAGCTATGTGTGTCTGATATTAGTCCGATCCGTTTCACTTACACCGAAGATGGATAAAAAATCAATAATAAAAAAGGATTAATCAACAAGTCCATCTGCTTTTAATTGCTCCAGTATCATCACCGCACCGGGAGCGGTATTTTTTTGTTGCAGGTAAGTTGCCAGGGTAAAATAATCCAGTTCTCCAATTTCAGCAGCAGCTTGTGGGGTAACAGATCTGGTAAGAAGAAAGCAATCCTGTTCCATCATCGTACCGTTCATTTCTCCATAAGCTGGCGCTGAGATATGTGTATAGTAGGTCAGTTCATTTTCACAGACATTGATATTCAATTCTTCTTCAATTTCGCGGCACAATGCTTGTACCGCTGACTCATGCGGGTCTATTTTTCCTCCGGGTAAATAATAGCATTGTTTATTGCGGCTGAATGCTAATAATAGTTTTCTGTCCTTAATGATCAACAAACCTGCGGTCGCGAGTTTCATTTTACAATGTTAAAAGGCTAAAATAGTATTTCCTACCTTTATAACAACGATCAACAATATGCCATTCAACAGGAACTTCACTTACTGGATCGATAAACGCAGATGGAAATATTATTTCCTGATGGTTTCATTGGAATTAGACAAATGCTGAATTAGGAAACACACATTCTTAATTCATAACTTATAATTCATAATTCTTATGCCTCATTATCATCAACTGGGACAAATTCCTCATAAACGACATACACAATTTCGCAAGGCCGATGGTGGTTTGTATTCAGAACAATTATTTTCTACCGAAGGTTTTTCTAATGACTACTCATTACTGTATCACTATCATCCGCCGACACAAATCGTAAAGACAGAAGCGCAGCAAAATGTAGCGCCTACTATTGCGGAAGAAAAAATGCTCAAGCATCGCAGCTTTGAAGGATTTAAAGTAAAACCGGAGAAAGATTTTTTACAAAGTCGTAAACCGGTATTGGTAAACAATGATTGTCACATTGTATTGGCTGCCCCGCAACAGGGTATGAAAGATTATTTTTATAAAAATACAGATGCCGATGAGATGATCTTTGTTCACGAAGGCAAAGGAGTATTGAAAACAATGTATGGTGAACTGCCCTTTGGTTATGGCGATTACCTCGTCATTCCCCGCGGTACCATTTACCAGATAGAATTCAATGATGCCAATAACAGATTATTCATTGTAGAATCATTCAGCCCGATCCGTTATCCAAAAAAATATCAAAGTAAATACGGGCAGTTGATGGAACACTCTCCATATTGTGAACGTGATATACGTGCCCCGCAAAATCTTCCTTCTTTTGATGAAAAAGGTGATTTCCTGATCAGGGCGAAGAAGAAAGGAATGTTGTACGGTCTGCATTATGGCACACATCCATTTGATGTAATAGGGTGGGATGGTTGTTGCTACCCGTTTGCTTTCAGCATTCATGATTTTGAACCGATAACAGGGCGTGTACATCAGCCGCCGCCGGTTCACCAGACATTCGAGGCACACAATTTTGTTGTTTGTTCTTTTTGTCCGCGCTTATACGATTATCATCCGCAGGCAATACCTGCCCCATATAATCATAGTAATATCGATAGCGATGAGGTCTTGTATTATGTCGATGGTGACTTTATGAGTCGCAAGCATGTAACAAGAGGAATGATCACGCTTCATCCGGCTGGTATTCCCCATGGTCCGCATCCCGGTGCTGTAGAAAAAAGTATCGGTGCTAAAGAAACAAAAGAGTTAGCCGTTATGATCGACACTTTTCATCCATTGATGCTGACAAAAGAGGCGCTGGATATTGAGAATGGGGATTATGTGATGAGCTGGGCGGAGTGAGGCTGTTAGCCTCGGATTCTTTCAACTTGAAAGTGTATTCAATCCATATTAGAAAAAGCCATTAGTAATTACAGTGTGGCGAAGCTAATAGCTCATTAATGAAAGACTACAAACAATACGACACATGGAATATCGGAAACTCGGGGAGACTTCTCTTAACTGCTCAGTCATTACATTTGGAGCATGGGCCATTGGTGGATGGAAATGGGGTGGGAGTGACAGAGGGGAAGCGGTGAAAGCGATCAGGGCGGCGTATGATGCAGGAGTAACATCTTTTGATACGGCACCGGCATATGGACAAGGATTGAGTGAAGAGATACTAGCAGAAGCATTACAGGGTATCCCCCGTGATAAGGTGCAAATCTTAAACAAGTTTGGTCTGCGATGGGATCTCAAAGAAGGAGAGTTTTATTTTAAGAGCCAGTTTAATGATGGGAAGGAATTTGATATGTATAAACTGTCATCGAAGAAGAGTATGATAGAAGAATGTGAGCGATCATTAAAAAGATTGAATACTGATTATATCGATCTCTACCAGATCCATTGGAATGATCCTACTACGCCGGTATCGGAAACAATGGAAACGTTGATTAAATTAAAGGAACAGGGGAAGATCAGGGAAGCAGGGGTATGTAATTATTCAGTTGCGTTATTAAAAGAAGCCGAACAAACAATCAAGCTGGCTGCTGACCAGGTTCCCTATAGTATGATCCTGCGGGATATTGAAAAAGATATTGTTCCTTATTGCCTGGAAAATAAAAAATCGATTATTGCTTACAGTCCTTTGCAACGCGGATTGTTATCGGGTAAAATAAAACCCGGACATGTCTTTAGCGATGGTGATCATCGCCAGGAGTTGAATTATTATTCTCCGGAAAATATAGCACGTGTCAATAGCATGCTGGATCCATTGAGAGAAATGGCGGCTGATAAAAAAGTATCGCTTGCTCAATTAGTATTACGTTGGACAATAGATCAACCTGCTATCACTATCGCCCTCGCTGGCGCCAGAAATGCTGAACAAGCTATTCAAAATGCAAAGGCCGCCGATATAAAATTATCTTCTGCTGATTTAGGGTTCATTACCGAGCGAGTCAATACATTACAGTTGGAAACAGCCTGATAAAGTTTACAAATATTTTTAGCCACGGATGCACGGATTTTTGCCTTCGGCAATAATCGCCGCAGGCGATATCCGTGCATCCGTGGCTAAATTATTTCCGAACCTCTTATTCTCTTTCCCATTTACTTCTTTGGCTTTTCTTAAAAATAAATTTGGTAAAACGGTATGAATTTTTACCTTTGTTAACCATTTGGTTAAACTTAATGACTAAGATCAAAAAAGACAGTAATACCCGCGGAAACATACTGGCAGCCGCCAGGAAAGTATTCTTACAAAAAGGAATGTACGGTGCACGCATGCAGGATATTGCCGACGAAGCAGGATTCAACAAAGCATTAGTACATTATTATTTTAAAAATAAACAACAGCTCTTTGAGGAAATATTCCTGGAAGCCGCAGCCAAATTTTTTCCGCGTATCAATGCCATCTTTGGTTCTGATAAGGGACTGTTTGAAAAGATTGAAGAATTCTGTGATCAGTACATCACCATGATGAGCGAAAACCCTTACCTGCCCTTGTTTGTATTGAATGAGATGAACCAGGATCCGGTACAGTTCATGTCAAAAATGTGGGGTGGAAATACGAGACCCGAGCCCGTTCACTTTCTTACACAGATCCAGAAAGAAATAAAGAAAGGAACGATCAAAGAAGTAAGCCCTCTGCATTTGTTGATAAACCTGCTGTCAATGACTATTTTCCCTTTTATCGCCAAGCCGGTTATTCAATTAAATATTGGACTTGATGAAGTTCAATTCAAGATACTCATAGAGCAACGAAAAAAAGAGATACCCAAATTTGTCATAGATTCTATTAAGAAATAAATTTTTTTCATATAAAATTAACCAGATGGTTAAGCATTTTAAATATATCGTTTTATCACTGCTGATCGCCAATCAATCGATGGCGCAGGATATACAAAACCTTACGCTGGAAAAAGCGTATGGGTTGTCGGAGAAAAATTATCCTGTTACCAAACAAACAGCACTCGTACAACAAACTGCTGCTATCAACATTGATAACCTGTCAAAAGGATATTTACCTCAGTTCACTTTCAGTGGCCAGGCTACTTATCAATCCGATGTAACCAGCATACCTGTTACTATTCCGGGATTCAACATTGAATCTCCATCAAAGGATCAATACAAGTTACTGGCCGATGTCAACCAGGTCGTGTATGATGGAGGAGTTATCAAGCAACAGAAGGTAGCACAGCAACTCAATGCACAGGTAGAAGAACAAAAAGTGGCCGTAGAGTTATACAAAGTAAAAGAACGCGTTAATCAAATCTATCTGAGCATTCTTTTTATGGATGAGCAATTAAAACAGGTTAGTTTGATCAAAGATGATATACAAACCGGCATCAAACGCGTAGAGGCGCAGGTAAATAATGGAGTTGCTTTTCGTTCTAACCTGAATGTATTAAAAGCCGAATCGTTGAAAACTGATCAGCGTGCAATAGAACTGAAAGCAGGAAGAAAAGGGTTGATTGAAACACTTGCTTTATTTCTTGGTCAACCGCTAAATGAAAATACTGTTTTTGAAAAACCAACTGTCACTTCTTTTGCTTTACAGGGTGATATAACAAGACCGGAATTGAAATTGTACGAGAGCCAAACAAAATTGATTGCGCAACAGAATAGCCTTATTAAAACAAAAAATCTTCCAAAGGCCAGCTTATTCGTACAAGGGGGGTATGGTCGCCCCGCACTAAACCTGCTCAACAATGATTTCGATTTTTATTATATCGGTGGTGTTCGCTTCAGCTGGTCATTGGCCGGATTATATACAAAGAAGAAGGAAAAAGAGTTGGTAGAAGTAAATAAACACATCGTCGATATTCAAAAAGAAACTTTTTTACTCAATACCAACACTCAACTGAAGCAACAGCAATCAGAAGTACAAAAACTGCAACAACTCGTTGCAACGGATAATGATATTATCGATCTGCGTGTGCAGGTCAAAGATGCGGCAAAATCACAGTTGGAGAATGGTGTAATCACGGCGAATGATTTTCTAAGAGAAGTAAATGCAGAAGATCAGGCAAGACAAACAAGGATCACGCATCAATTGCAATTATTACAGGCACAAATTAACTACCAAACTATATCAGGCAAACAATGATCATCATGAAAAAAATATTAGCA
>JBDTPD010000303.1:0-5625 GCA_039932855.1 Chitinophagaceae bacterium
TGTATTGCAGGGAAATATGCGCCAATATTATACACGGGATGGCGAAGAAAAAACAACTTACTTCTATTTTGAAAATCATTTGGTGAGTTCATACCTCAGTTGCATTACAGGCAAATCATCTGAACTAACAATTGAAGCATTAACAGAGACGCACTTGCTTGTATTTACCTATGATGTATTAAAATCATTGTATCAACAGAGTGCTGCATGGGAACGATTTGGCAGAATGATAGCAGAATACATCGCCATTGGCCTGGAGGAGAGAATGGTGTGATTATTAATGCTTAGCCCGGAAGAACGATATCACCAACTGCTCACCAGTAACAAACAAAAAATACTCGAACGAATACCGCAGCACTATATCGCCAATTATCTTGGCATTACAGCAGTGAGTCTTAGTCGCATTCGTAGCAGAAGCTTGAAGTAGTCAGTTGGCAGTCAATGTCCTTTTCCAGCAGAAATCATTCTATAATCGGAGAATGACTGCCGACTGCCCACTGCCAACTGATTTCTTATCTTTTGTTAACGTCCAGATGCCCTTACCGGTTGCAACTTTGTGTTCTAAACAAATGAACATGAAACACATTTTGCAACTCGAAGAATTAGCACAACTCGCATTGGGCATAGCAGCACTTTATTTTATTCCTGTACATATAGCCTGGTGGATATGGCCCTTTCTTTTTCTTTCACCCGATATATCTTTTACAGGATATGCCTTTAATACAAAAGCCGGTGCAGTAGTATATAACCTTTTTCACCATAAAGGAATTGCTATCACAATTGCAGCGGCGGGGTTTTTTCTAAAAAATGACAGCTTACTATTTATTGGCGCGCTGCTGTTTTCCCATTCATCATTTGATAGAGTATTGGGCTATGGATTGAAATATGGAGATAGTTTCAATCATACGCATTTAGGATGGAAGAAAAATCAAAAGTCGAAAGAGATTTAGAATTATGAGTTATGAATTAAGAATGGTTCGCGTAAACCCATGCCACATCCTTAATTCATAACTCATAATTCTAAATTAATATTTTCTAAACGTCAACAGAATCATACACAATTACCTTTGACCACAGATAAGAATAGTCTTCTACAAATTTCAGGTGAATAGGATCTGTCTGGTAGCTTGCCTGTTCGGTATCATTATCAAACAATACCCACCAGGATAGCGCATATCCTTTTTCGATGACATCGCGGTTGGTGTCAGCAGGTTTGCCAATATGAAAATTCTTAATGGTCTTTACTTTTGACAATTTAGTTAATCCTTCTACCAGCTTATCACGATCGGCTGCATTACCAGTATTCTTTAACCAGAAATACACGTGATGGATAAATATGTTTTTCATTTCTTTATTTACAGGTTGATTGATGCCGGCAAAAATAATAGTTCCGGCCATTGCTGCCTTACCGGTATCAGTAATAAATTGACGACGCGATGTTTTACTCATTCCTGAAAATACGCATTATTGCGCCAATGCAAAATCAACAGCTGCCGTAGCATGCAATAAGGTAGTATCAAAAACAGGCAATGCGCTATCTTCCTGTTTCAGCAGCAGAGGGATTTCAGTACAACCTAAGATCACACCCTGTGCACCAGCTGAAGAATAGTCATTGATAATATCCATATACATCTGTTTCGTGGCTGGCAGAAAAATATTCTTCCCCAATTCATTGTATATACTGTCATTGATCATCGTTATAGAATCAGGTGAAGGAATAAGCATCTTGATTCCCTGTTTTGCTAATGCATCTTCATAAAAGCCTCCTGTCATTGTATAACGCGTTCCGAGCAATAATACCGTATCAATATTTTTTTCCCGGACAGCTTTTGCTGTTACTTCTGCGACATGAATAAGCGGAATAGAAATAACGGCCTTCACCTTATCAGCGATCTTGTGCATGGTATTAGCACAAAGTAACAAACAACCTGCGCCTGCCTGCTCTGCCTGTTGCGCTGCTTCGCAAATGATAGCAGCAATGCCATCCCAGTCATCTTTACGGGTAAGCGACACTATTTCTCCATAATTCAATGAATGAAGAATGATCTTCGCGGATTCATTGCCGCCTAGTCTTTCCTGTACCATTGTATTCAGAAAACGATAATAATCGATGGTGGATACCCAGGACGTACCGCCGATCAGGCCAATTTTTTTCATGGGGCAAAAGTAGGATAGAAAGAATAATTGATCTGCATCATCTAAAAAGACATAGTAAAACCACGATGTTGGCTTTACGCGAACGTTTGCAATGGGAATCCGTAGAAATACAGGCAAAAATGCTATGAGAACCACAAAACATATGGTAATCTTGTATTCTGTCTAAGTCTTATCCCTTAAAAAACGTACCCGAATGAAGCAGTTCTACCCTGATTCGAATATTCATCTTTTCACAAATTCAGAAAATTTCCGAAGAAGTATTACCCGTGCATTGCTCGTGTGTTTGCCATTAATAACTATCTCCGCCAATTCACAATCAGTATCAGGTATCATTACCGATTATAATGGTTACTGGAAAAGTACAGCTACTACTATCAACAGTGTTAAGCCCGATAATAGCCATAACCTGCTCGCCTTTACTTATAATGGCACTACTTATTCTACCGGCGTTAATGACGCTTCCCTGGCCTTACACGGCGAAACATTTTCTGCTAATGATTTCTGGTCATTACCTGTAGCCGCTATCTCCGGTACAGTTACCAGCAATACGAAAGTGGGCCTGGGAGAAAAATATGATGGTGTTTCAAACGGACCGGGCCTGGTTCCTCTTTCTAATAATATATCTCCTTATTTAACTGATGGCATTAAAGGATTGGACCTCGGTACATGTGTTGCTAACTTACCTCTTGGTTCGATGACCTTTTTAGTAAGCAGCATCAATGCTTCATCAATCGGAGATGGCATTCCTGATATCCTGATTACACAGGTAGCAGATCCAAGTGGTTCTTCTGATCGTTACCAGTTTACTGATGTTAATGGTGCTATCGTGGGAAATTATAAGGACATTGTATTTACAGCGATCGCACCGGTAGGTAACTGGACCGTTGATTTCTATGATGCTTCAGTAAATCCAATGACGTTAGCAGTTGGTTTTACAAAAACAGATCGTCCGCTTCGTTTGTGGGCCGCTGACCTTAGTGAATTTGGTATCACTGCTGCCAATTATCAGTCAGTAAGAAATTTTAAAATCGGTCTTTCTGGTAATAGTGACGTGGCATTTGTAGCATACAGTAATAAATCGTTTGCCGTAAAAAATGTATTGCCTGTAATGATGGGTGCCTTTACCGGTACCAATGTAAATGAAAAAGCTTTATTGAAATGGACCACTTACACAGAATATAATTCTTCACGTTTTGTAATAGAAAAAAGAACTGACAATAATAATTTTATCGCTATCGATAGTGTAAGAGCAGCTGGTACCAGCACCAGCATTCTTTCTTATTCTTATACAGATAACGCGTTGAAAGCTGGTCTGAATTACTACCGTTTGAAATTGATCGATATTGATGGTAAAACAAAATACAGTTCAGTCATTTCTGTGACCGGCAATAAGACAGCTGATGCATTCAGCGTTTATCCAAACCCTATTGCACGGGATGCAAGTGTTTATGTATCGCACAATAAAGCAACGGGGAATGAAACACTGATGGTTTATAATGCAACGGGTATATTATTATCACAACAAGCTGTTACAAAAAATAGTCAGCAAACAAAAACAAACTGGCAGCCTGCTGCTAAAGGTTTATACTACATCGTTTTCAAAAGTGAAACTGAAAATAAAACTGAAAAATTAGTTGTTCAATAATTATAACCAGGAACCACTGCTTAGAAAAAGGCCTTACTTGTAAGGTCTTTTTTATTTTTAAGAATTTATGTTTCACGCAAAGTCGCAAAGAGGAACGCAAAGAATACAATGAAGTCTTTGCATCTTTGCGTGTAGCCTTTGCGCCTTTGCGTGAAATATTCCGTTCGCCGCGTGAAATTCTTTGTCATTATATAGTCAATCTTTTTGCCTTCAAAAAACTTTTACTGACCTTCGCATTTCATTATAACCTGAAAAAACATACAAATGAAATTCCTCAATGTAAAAAGTTTGATGACAGCGGCTTTTGTTCTTTCACTCGCCGCTTGTAACAACG
Organism: Chitinophagaceae bacterium; assembly: GCA_039932855.1. Classification (GTDB taxonomy): domain Bacteria; phylum Bacteroidota; class Bacteroidia; order Chitinophagales; family Chitinophagaceae; genus JAJKIP01. The sequence goes on from JBDTPD010000303.1 coordinate 4,137, forward strand.
CAGAGCAAAAACCTGCAGATGCAACAACTACTGCTGAACCTAAATGGAAAGAAGAAAATGTTATGTACACCGGTGACAGCATTACCATGGATGGTTATGTTGTATATGATGAAAATAAACAAGGCGCAAGACCAGCTGTATTAGTAGTACCTGAATGGTGGGGATTGAACGATTATACCAAACGTCGCGCACGCGAATTAGCCGGACTCGGTTATATCGCAATGGCGGTTGACTTATATGGAAATGGTAAGCAAGCCGACAATCCTGATTCTGCCGGCAAATATTCTACGCCTTTTTACCAAAATCCACAAATGGCAAAAGCAAGATTTGATGCGGCATTGGCAAAACTTAAGACCTATTCACAAACAGATGCATCAAAGATCGGTGCGATCGGTTATTGCTTTGGCGGTGCCCAGGTTATTTCAATGGCTAAACTCGGCGATGATCTGAAAGGTGTTGTAAGTTTTCATGGCAATCTTACTGTGGTACCAGCCAATAAAGATCTGCTGAAAGCAGAAATATTAGTTTGTCATGGTGCCGATGATAAATTTGTATCATCAGCAGAAGTTGATCAATTCAAGCACCAGATGGATTCTATCGGTGCAAAGTATACAGTGAAAGTTTATCCCGGTGCTACTCACGCATTCACCAACCCCGATGCAACGGCGCTTGGAAAGAAATTCAATATCCCTATCGCATATAATGCAGCAGCAGATACGGCATCCTGGAATGAGATGAAAGGGTTCTTTGGACGAATATTCCAATAACATAGAGAAGCTATTAGCTGTTAGCTATAAACTTTTAGACTTGGTTAGTCCCTTCTGTCCGGCATAGAAATTCCGGTTGAAGGGGCTAATAGCTAACAGCTAAAAGCTAATAACTATATTTTCCTTAATTTCATCAAAACTCCAACCATGACAATAATTATTATCATTGCCATCATTGTGGTGATCATCCTTTGGCTGGTCAGCATTTACAATGGATTGGTAAGAATGCGCAATCGCAGGCAGAATGCGTTTGCCGATATCGATGTACAGCTTCGTCAGCGTCATGATCTGGTACCCCAATTAGTAGAAACAGTCAAAGGTTACGCTTCCCATGAAAAAGAATTATTATTGAAAGTAACAGAGGCCCGTTCTGCCGCCATGGGCGCCACTACAATCGATGCTAAAATAGCAGCAGAGCAGCAATTGACTTCTGCCCTGCAAGGATTGAAAGTACAGGTAGAAGCATATCCTGATCTGAAAGCCAATCAAAACTTTTTACAATTACAGGAAGAACTTAGTGATATAGAAAATAAGTTGGCCGCTTCCCGTCGCTTCTTCAATGGCGCGACTACTGAATACAACAATGCGGTTGAATCTTTTCCCGGCACTCTTATAGCGCGCAATTTCGGTTTCCAACGCGAAACATTCTTTGACCTTGGCACCGAGAACCGCAAACAAATGGAAGAACCTCCAAAAGTCAATTTCGGTAGCTAATACATCGT
>JBDTPD010000304.1:0-5611 GCA_039932855.1 Chitinophagaceae bacterium
ATCATAACTCTTGTATTTAAACTGCGGAACATTTGCGGTAAATACAAGTTGATTGTTGCTGGTATTAAGACTACCGGCAATATGGCTGTTATTAAAACCAGACATACTGCTGTCAATTAGTTTGACATAGTCATCTACATACCTTGTATTGATATCAAATGACAATGATTCATTATCCGGATTTTTTTTCGGCGCTTTGACATAAGCAGGATAATATTTATTCAGGAATAATTTAAAAGCATCCGGCAGGTCACGGATATTGAAATCACCTTTCACCGTTGCATCAAGTTCATTCGAACTAATAGTGATCACTTTTGAATTTCCGATATATTCAGATGATAATGTCAGCGAGTCAAATGGTAATGGATTGCCATTTCTTAATAGCGAGGCATCGGTGATACTGGCACGACCAAGAAAGTTATCAATATTGTCACCGGTAAAATTAAGATTGAACTTACCACTGAAAGCAATATCACGATTTGTCAGTTTCAGATTTTTCAGGTTAGCCTTCTTAACATCAGCCAGGAAATTGAACGTTGGTATTTTATTATTGAAGTCGATCAAACCATTTAATGTCAACTCTGCTTCCGGATCATTGATAGAGACTTTACCATCGAATTTCTTTTTATCCAATATCCCATTTAGTGCAATATTGGTATAGCGATAACCTTTGTAGTCGATGAATTTTATTTGTCCATCCAGATTTGCCTGGCGATTGCTGGGGTCAAATCCTTTTCCTTTCAATGAGCCATTTAATGAAACAATTCCAATAGCAGGATCATTGATGAATTCTCCCAGCCGGAAATAATCAGTAGAGATAGTACCCGAATACAATGGCGGATGGCCCGTAGGAAGTTTCATATTCACGTCACTCTTTACAACACCGAGATTTGTTTGGAGTGTACCAAAGGTCACAAAGTCCCTGATAAACCCGGTAAAGCTTCCGGTGAAGCGCATGTATTGTACAGCACGGAGATTAGGCGAAGTAACATTGCGCAAGGCTGGAACAAATGCAGTAGCATCAGTATACGTGGTCCTGAAATCATTTGCTTTGAAGTCAATAAATGTTTGATTGATATCAGGTAACCCTGTTAGACTGATATCACCATTCAGCGATGTATTATTGCCAGCCTGGATGATCAATTTTTTGCCAAACAGATCATCAACTGTTCCGCGTACATCTCCTTTCAGCGTTATATTTTTCTTCCATGATTTTACCTCGGGAGCAAAGAAGGCAATATCATCACTATCTATTTCTGAGTTATTGAAATTGGCCTGCATTTTTACGGCATGGAGAAAATCATCCATATCGCTGATATCATTATAACTCATACGAAAATAATCCCGGATGACACTATTATTGGTTTTGATCTCAAGATTAGTAAAAGCCATTTCATTAGGCGTAAGCTTTACATTGGCTTTCATATTCTTTACTTCGAAACCACTTCTTTCTTTTGTTTGTAAAACAAGATTAGTAGTGATGGTATCCTTTTCCCAGCGCAGATTGGTAAAGGTGCTGTTGATATGATTGAATTCAAAATGTCTTCCATCAAAATAAGTATAGGCCGGGGTATTGGTATATTTATCGTCTCTGAAAGTACCATTCTTTATTTCCAGCTTATCCGTTTTCATTACCCAGCCCGCTGCGTTCCATTTCAATAATGAATCAATGGTGACAGGAGTGTTGTCGCTGGTAGAATCAATTTGTGAATCAGGTTTATTGCCGGGATAATCGTAGAGACTAACAAATGGATCAACGATGTTGAGTGAATTGATATCGATCGTTTTTCCGGATACGCTTATCTCATTTGCATCAAGTTGTAAAGAAGAGAGTGTCACTTTCATATCCTGACCTGTCCATCCATCTTTCTTGATGAAAGTAATATTCTTAAAATCCAGTTGTTTTATGTTGAGACTGGTACCACCATCTTTTTTAGAAGAGGAAGACGAAGAAAAATAATCAACAAGGAATTGGTGGTTCCATACTGAATCGGAACGTTGCATTTTGATCACTGCATTCTCAAGACCGATTGATTTTAATTCTACTTTGTTTTTGAAAAAGAACCAATCAGTGATACGCACTTTTGCATCGCCTGCATATAACAACGTATCCTGTGTATGATCACGGATCAATAACCCTTCCAGGTGCATGTTATTAAAAAGAGAGAAGTCGACGTGTTTGATCTCAATAGTAGTATGAAGATCTTTTGAAAGGCGGGCTGTTACTTTACCTACTATCCAGTTTTGACCGAAGGTTGTGTGAATAAAGATCCATACTGACAGGATCAGAAAAAGTAATATGCCGAAAAACCAGGTCGCTATTTTTCTGAATTTCCTCAGATTCAATATTTTAAGATATAAAAATAAGCAATCAGCCGCTCAAGGCAAATTCAATACCAGAATTTAACATGGTTATAGGCTGAGAGGTTGATTTACAATTAGTAAATGACCTCACCCCAACCCCCTCCAGAGGAGAGGGGAGTTTGACCCTGATGGTTGTATAACTTAAACATATTAAGCTGGTGCTCCCCTTTCCTCTGGAGAAAGGTTAGGTTTAATTAATCACGATTAAAAACTCTTCGGTTAAAAAAGTGAACTTCGACCTAAGTTCCCCTTTAGGGGACAGGGGTAAAACATGAAAAAACTTCTCTTCCTCCTCACATTCTTTTATACGACAACCTTAACGGCTCAATCCCCTAAGGATAGCCTGTCAGATAAGTTTGTCCTCGTTATTCATGGTGGCGCGGGCACCATTCTTAAGAGCCAGATGACGCCGGAAAAAGAAAAAGCTTATACAGAGGCGTTGAATACTGTGCTTGATAAAGGGTATGCCATTTTGAAGAATGGCGGAAGTTCGCTCGATGCAGTCGAGGCTTGTATTCGTTACATGGAGGATAATCCACTATTCAATGCGGGGAAAGGTGCTGTATTTACCAACGAAGGAAAGAATGAACTGGATGCGGCTATCATGAATGGAAAGACATTGGCGGCTGGTTCAGTTGCAGGGGTAACGGTTATTAAAAATCCAATCGCAGCGGCGCGCGCAGTGATGGAAAAAAGTCCGCATGTAATGATGGCGGGTAAAGGTGCGGAAGAGTTTGCGCGGCAACAGGGATTGGAGATTGTTGACCCTTCTTATTTCTATACGGAGGATCGCTGGAAAGGTTTGCAAAAAGCAAAGGCAGAAGATTCTTTAAAGCAACTATCAGCCGACACAATGACGAAGAAAATGGGATCATTAAAACAACCAGAAAATAAGGATTATAAATATGGTACCGTAGGAGCCGTAGCATTGGACAGGCATGGCAACCTTGCCGCAGCGACAAGTACAGGTGGTATGACGAATAAGAAATTTGGAAGAATAGGAGATGCGCCGATCATTGGTGCCGGTACGTATGCCAATAATAAAACAGCCGCGATGAGCGGAACGGGTTGGGGTGAATTTTATATCCGGCTTGTTCTAACCAAAACGATCAGCGATATGATGGAGTATGGTCATATCAGTTTGGAAAAAGCGACGAATGAAATGATCATGAAAAAATTACCAGCGCTCGGTGGTGATGGTGGTTTGATCGGTGTAGATAAAGAGGGCAATGTGGTGATGACGTTTTGTACGGAAGGGATGTATAGAGGTTTTGTAAAACAGGATGGAAAGAGGACGGTGAAAATTTATAAAGATTGAACAACATTTTTTGTCGTGAAAAAAACATTTTCGCGGGTGTTTTTCTGAGTTGAGTTTTTTGGTGACCCTTGATCATCGGGCTACATTTATCTTTTAATACCAAAAAACAAAACCACATGAAAAATTCAATCTATCGTGTTTTACCTGCAATCATCATTATTGCGTTATCATTTTTCTCGTCCTGTAAAAAAAATGATCTTCCTGATACAACCAGTTCTAAAGTAAATCTGACTGTAAAGCAAGTTAATCAGTGGCTTAATTCGCAGGTGGTCCATTCTGGTGAATTACGAAAGAGGCGAATTGCTGAGATCGAAAATCAACTGGACTTTACCGGGTTGACAATTGAAACGCTTCATAATGATTTGAGTTTAGTGGTAATTCCGATTATAGAGAGTTTTAGAACGTATTACGATAAGACCGGATCAGCGCGTAATGATTTGCTTTTGATAGTTGATAAATCAAATGATATTAAAAGTGCGATGATTGCTAATTTTATACCTGAAAACATTTCGACATCCCATCATCCAAAAGAAAATAGTTATAGCTCAATCTTCAATAGTTTGGGAGATGAAGAAGACGGGCAGTATATTTTTCTTACATTATTTGATAAGCATATGTTTCAAATGAAGTATAAGGAAAGCAGGATGACTTCAATGTCTTATTTGAAAAAGAAAAACAAAGCTGGTAATGCTGCCAGGGAAGGGGATGTTTGTATAGACTGGTATTTGATTACAACGATTTATTATACAGACGGAACAAGTGAGACGAATGAAGAGTATATTGAGACAGATTGTTATAGTGGTTGTGTGCCGGGTGAAAAGTGTGACGAGTTTGATGGTGGTACTGGTAGTGCTCCTCCTGTTACTCCGCAAATGAAGCCGGAAAATTGGGTGGTGCGTGAATCTGTAGGGCATACATGGTATGTTAAGTCGTATGAAGTTGTCAGCGGAATGAAGATTACGGGCGAGCCAAGCAAGTTTACCGGAATTACACACAGTTCATCAACTGTATTTACCGCGCCTAACACAGCTTCTGGCACTTGGCAAGAACAAAATGCCGTTGTTCAATTATTGACTGAGTATTGGTCGAAATCCGAAATCGCAGGCAAAGTGACATTAATGACTGGTGGAATTTATGACGTAAGTAATTTAAATATGTGGTTTGCTCCAACAGAATTTCCGCAATAAAATGATGAAATTTTTTCTATTATTTATTCTATCAGCTAATCTCGCATGTTTCAATGCCCGAAAAGCTTGTACTAATTGTGGATCAATATCCCTGAACTTGCGAGATTTGGATACAACGACAAATATATTTGTCTTACCAACGTATCTTAAAGATAGAATAATGTGGTACAGAGATAGTTTTGTTATAGCCGAAAATCTTGCTGTTGATATTGAGACGGTGAATAATGGACCTGAGAAATGGAGGACCTATACTAAGAGTTACACATTTATTGATCTGAAAGATAAATCTTTTTATGTGTACAGCAGTTATTCGGACACTGCACGCCTATTGAATACTTATGTACAGACCGATACGGGTAAAATAGAAGGAGGTTGGAATTTTTTCAAAAATAAAGGGGTGTTTACCTGGCCAAACAAGCAAGTTATTGCCGATACAATTATTGATGGAATTAAATACGGGCGTGTTCGTGCAGAAGGATTTATAAAAGACGGCGATAAACAAAATAGAAATATTCAAACAGCCTATTTTCGATGTGATAAGAAAGGGTCTTTTTTCTATATTGATAAACCTGTTAGCGAACAAATGGGATGTCCCGTTCTTCGCTTTGATTTTGTAACACCCGGCTTTTTTGAAGAAAGAACAGAAATAGTTTTCCTCGCAGATCAACTCACTTTGCAGCAATTGCATGTTTTTGATGTCTGGGAAAAATATATAAAGCAACACCCGGCCAGAGGTAACAAA
>JBDTPD010000305.1:0-5611 GCA_039932855.1 Chitinophagaceae bacterium
AAATAAATACCAGACAGCCTGTTCATGCCTTCCCACAAACCTGCATTCTCTTTTGTTTGATGTTCGATCATGTATGTTCTCACGATCAACTGTGCTAATGGAAGCGCAATCGCAGATACAAGCGCCATTAATGAATACTTACTAAGTCTTCTGGCAGCTGTCCAACTAAATCTGCCAAAGAACAATCTTAACTTGAACCAGGAAGATTTTGAAACCATGGCGATCGTGATCACGAGTACTACTGATTGATAAGTCACGAGTGCGATCAGTGATCCATAAATACCAAAGAATTGCGTTAAGATAAGTGTGAACAACAGGCCTGCAACACTGATAGCGATATTAACAGTAACATATTTTTTAAATTCTTTAAATCCATTTAATACCGACATCAATAGTGAATTGACTGCATACAGGATGAGCGTACCACCGAATACATAAAAGACGGGTGTGTATTCTGTATTGTCGAGATATTGTTTGGAAAAAACATGTGCGCCTACAATCAATACTGCGCCACAGATAGCTGAAATGATAACAGTGATGCGGAAACCTGTAGAGATGAATAGGCCATATTTTTTTTCTGAACCGGCGTATTGAGCAATGTGTTTGATAACGCCGTTGCTGATGCCGCCTAAGGAAAGACTGAGCACGATCAGGTAGAAGCTGTTTAACTGTCCGAGTAGGGCAACGCCTTCTGGTCCAATTTTCACGGCTACGATCTTGGCACTAATGAATCCAGTCAACACACGCACCAGGGTGGATACGGCAGTTAGGGAGGATACTTTTACCAGGTCTGTGGCAAATATTTTCTTAAGCTTCAACAACATGACAAAATAGTAATAAAACCTGTGAAATTCAAGCCCCGCGGGGCTGGCACTTCATAGAAAGTTGTATAAATAAAATGAGTACCGGTTACAGTACTCATTATTTATAGGTTTGCGGTATGAGTAAGAGGATAATTGTCTTTTGGCGCATAAATCCGGGCTGTGGTTAGACAGCTTTCATCTGAACTTCACGGATAGCCCTGATTTTTTCGATGTTTTCTTTCCTGATCTCAGCCACAAGGGTTTGACCAAGTGAAGGCAGGGTGATCTTGACAGTGTTTGTCCTGACCTCGATCACGTTTCCTTCCCACATCATCAGTGGTCCGTTGATGATCCGAACAGGATCATTCAGTTTAACGGCCATCTTTTCCAGCATTACATTCTCATATTCATTGAGGAATCTCTTGATCGTATCGATTTCTTCCTGGCGGATCTCGGCAGGCTTGTTCAGCCAGTACACGAAACTTACTACACCATCTGTTTGCTTTATTTTCAGATGTTCTTCAGGTGAAACAAAAACAAAAACATAGGAAGTAAACAGGGGTTCGTAAATGGTTTTCTTACGATCCGCCCATTGTTTCTGCACCTTATTTAAAGGGCAATAAACTTCAACTTTCTTTTTCTCCAATAGATCTGCTACCTTTTTTTCCCAACGTGGGCGTGTGTAAAGTGCGTACCATTGTTTTTTTGAAGACAAACTCATAGTCATTTTTTAATAGTCCAGAAAAAGCTACAATCGGCTATCGATTTTTTTTGGTTTTTCCGGAACGGGCTTCGCCCCTTTCACTTACAGGTACAGATTAACTAAGTGATAAATTATTATCCATTGTTCTATATATCGTCAGTACAAGGGAGAATTACATTTTTGCTTTTCTCTTGGTCCGTGTACCGTCGGCTTTATGAATGTAACCGTAGCCATATCCATATCCGTAACCATTTTTCGTAAAGCCTCTCGATTTGATTCCATTGAATACGATACCGAGATTCTTTAATTGGTTCACAGAATTCTCTTCATCCAATCTCTCCAGATATAGCTTAGGCGTATATTTATGCTTTACCACAAACAAAGTTGCGTCACACATTGGCGAAAGAACGTACGCATCAGACAACAAACTTGCAGGAGCTGAGTCGATGATGATAACGTCAAAGATGGCATCCAGGTAGTCCAGCAATTCTTTTACGCGATCACTCATCAATAATTCTGATGGGTTTTCAGGTAAAGGTCCTGAAGGAATAAAGAACATGTTCTCGTTAATGCTTGTACGTTTGATCACTTCTTCCGGTTCACACTCACCCCACAGATAGTTACTGGCCCCTTTTTCATAATTCACACCCAGCTTGCTGCTAAGGGATGGATTAGCAAGGTCAAATTCCAGCAAGATCACTTTCTTTCCAGCTAGTGCAAGACTAAGTGCGAGATTAGTCGCTACAAAGCTTTTTCCTTCACCTGAAAGAGAAGAGGTAACTAATATTTTTTTCTTTTGAGAACTTACTCCCAGGTAACTGAGTGAAGTTCTGATTCTACGGAACTGTTCAGCCACAAATGTTCTTTTACCTTCCATGATCACCAATGGTGATTTGGAATTATCATGTACGATCTCACCGATGATCGGTACTGAAGTCAGTTTTTCGATTTCGCTGCGGAACAATATTTTTCTGTTCAGCATTTCTCTTGCAGCGATCACACCAGCAGGCAGCCCGATACCAATGATCAACGCTACGATGTAGATCATCTTTGAGTTAGGACTTACAGGGAACGGTGTAGATTCAGCGCGATCAACCACACGTGCCCCCGGTGTATTATTTACTACAGCCAGTTTACTTTCTTCCAGTCTTTGACGGAGAAAGTTGTAAAGACCGAGTTTGTTAGCTTGTTCTCTGTCGATATCGATCAGGTCTCTTTCCTTTTGTGGAATACTGGACAGCATGGATGTATACCTGGTATTAGTCTGGAACAGGTTTCCTTTGCTGGCTTCGAGACTTTCTTTCTGATTGGTGATGTTTTCCAGCAAACTTGGTTTCAGTTTAGATATCTTATCTTTTACTGAAATGGTCAGCGGGTTATTTTCACCACTTGTTTTCTTTAATTTATCATAATTGATCTCTGATTCGTATAAATCATCGAGCAACTTTGTCAACAGCGGATCTTTCATACCTAATGTAGAAGGTACGATTCCATCATTGTTGTCTTTTGATTTTACATATTTCTCAACCTGGTTCAAAACAGACAACTGCATGTTCACTTCGCTTACCTTCTGATCGTTTTCGTTAACGTTCTTCAGGTACATGTCACCTTGTGTGCCGATATCAACTGCTTCACGTGAAGCTTTGTAAGCTTGTTTCTTCTGGTTGATAGCATTCAGTTCCATTTGTACCGAATCAAGTCTTTCCTGTACAAATATGATGGTATTGTCTGCCAACCTGTTCTTTTCGTTCAATGTTGAACGGTCATATGCATCGATCAGTTCATTCAATATATCTTCTCCGCGTTGTGGATCAGTATCGATCAGGTCAAGTGAAACAACCGTAGACTCCCTGCCAGCCAGTGCTTTCAAACCAGAGATACCCATAGTGGCTATCTGTGGACGTGCCAGCGTGAAGTAAAGTTGTTTGGTTGGTTTATGTGAGAAGTTCTTATTTGGTACAAATGTCAGCATACCCCATTCAGTATTCACTGGTTGGTTGAGTGCGTATTTATTTTTACCAATAATAACAGTGCTATCTTTTTCATTGAACGTAAACAATACTTTCTTCGCTGGTCTGAGCTTTTCAGGGTATGAAGCCTGGATCATAACAGGTGAAGTAGTATAAGCTGGTAATGCTTTCAGGTCACTTTCTTCATAGAAAGCGGCATACAGGTGCAGACGTTTAACTACATCCTGCATCAGTGTTCTTGACTGAAGCACTTTCAATTCGTTCTCGATGATTTTTTTATCTTCCAGTCCATTGAGTTTCTCAACAGTAGGGCCGTCATATGTTCCCTTTGTTTCATCTTTCAACATGATCGACGCCGTCGTTTCATATTTTGGAACGGTAGTGCGTAGGTAGAACCAACCAGCACCAATGCTGATCATAATTGCGGCGATGAAGAATGGCCAGAAAGGAAGATATTTAAAGAACACATCGTTCAGTAAATTCTTACTGGCTTGTCCTCCTTTTTTTTTGGTTACCTGTTGCATACGGAATACGAATAAAGGGTTATTTGTTAATGATACGGTCAGCCAGCAAGGCAGCGAGCGACAAACCACTGAAAAAGATCGGCAACCATTGGTTGCTCCGGTTTGTAGTAGCTACTTTTGCTTTGTTTGGTTCTACATAGATGATATCATTTGATTTTAAATAGTAGTAAGGCGAAGTAAAAATCTCTGATGAGTTAAGGTTAATTCTTTTAAAGATCTTCTCGTCTTTTTCTTCTCTTATTACTAATACGTTCTCTCTTTTAGCATACAATGTAAGATCACCTGCCAGGCCAATTGCCTCGAGCAGCGATACTTTTTCATTCGGTACTGTAACTACACCGGGATTTCTGACTTCACCCAGTACCGTGATCCGGAAATTCAAAAAGCGGATGCTTATGATCGGATCAACCAATAATTGCTTTGAAAGGATACTGTCTGTAAGAATCTTCTTCAGCTGTTTCTTATTAAGGCCTTCAGCTTTTATATTGCCTAATAGGGGAAATTGAATATATCCATCAGTATTTACAAGATAGCCATCCCCACCTCCGCCATTCGAGTTCAATGTTCCTGCTCCTGCTGCAGTTGTATTAAATACTTGTGAAGCTTCAGGATTCAGACTTCCAACTGTTATACTTAAAATATCACTCTTCTGAATTACCGACTCTGGTATCATACTCTCAGTCACAATCTTTCCATCTTCTACACCAGGAAAATAAATTACTTTTTTTGTGTTGGTACATGATGTTCCTGCTATACATAATAGCAATAGCCACGCGTATTCACGAAGTACAGTATTAAATCCGATTTTATTAAACATAAACTTTATTACAGAGACGAACACGATAATTAACCGTCAAAAAATAACAAACCAATTTAAGTTTGAATTTTTTGTACTAATCAGAAATCACCGTAGGATCGTTCAGAAGAATTGGAAAAGAAGGTTAGGGCGGACTTCAATAGGAAGGACTGTTATAAATCGAATCACTAAAGTATAATTTATATATAGAATTGTTCTGTTCTTTTTTGTTCAGAGTGGGGAAACTACGAATTTTCCACTTTCCGGGTATAGAGGTGCTGAAACCTTATAAAACCAGTTTCTTTTACCAGAGATGCAAGCTGGGCGGGCCTTACACGTGGGTTTTGGCATAACAAAAGCAGATGGTTATATCGCTTGTTCTGTGGATAAGTATATGCTGTGGCCATGGTATTTTTCCGGGATAGGTCCGTAGGCCCGTTATGGTGAATTCTGTTATCGTTTATCACTCCTTCCCAAAAACTGAAGGGATGTTTTGGGGCCGTACCCCGGAACCCGGTATAAAAAGATTTGCCTTTTTTAATATACTCGACCGCCTCTTCATGGTGATTGATTAATACAAGCGCTTCGCAAACAGCCAATTCAAAATCAGGGAAGGAAGGCGTTGAATTGCCCCTGGCCGTCATGATCGCCACATGAAACCGGGTGGCATCGGTCAATATCCTGTCTATCGGCTCCTGGTTAGCATGGGCATATAATAACCGGGCAGCGATCAATCTGCCTAAAATATGAGAAGGGAAGTTGTGGTGAGCAGGGATAGCCAAAAGCTCTGCCATATGTTTTTCCAGCAACGCATT
>JBDTPD010000306.1:0-5609 GCA_039932855.1 Chitinophagaceae bacterium
CCTGCCGGACAGGTAGGTTCGGTATTCGATTCGACATTTCTTATTCGACATTTTCCTTTGGCACAATTAACCCATGGTTGAAACCATGGGCTAAGGGTCATACTGCAGATTGCCCATTGCTTATTGCTTATTGCCAATTTGGACCGGAGTTATAAAAGAGAAAGCCTTCCGGATGGAAGGCTTTCTCTTTGTATTATTATAAACTAATAGCTAATGGCTAAAAGCTAACAGCTATTAATTAGTGCTGCTGCTGCTTGAAGAACTTGCATCATCACCACCATCGAGATCGAACAGGATGGAGAAACGCAATGTATTTGACAATGGATTTTGTGTAACACCACTGCCTGAAGGAGCAAGGTAAGAGAAGTTTAATCCGAAGATGTTATACTTCAAACCAAGACCTGCTGTGAAGTAACGACGGTTACCTCTTGTTTTATCTTCCCAGAAATAACCAGCACGGAAAGCGAACTGATTGTTGTACCAGTATTCAGCACCAAGTGATACGTTGGCCTGACCCGGGAAATCACTGAAAGAACTGAACCAGCTGCCTGGTACACCTTTCTTGCGATAATTATCGATATCCTGCTGTGAAGGAGGATTTCCTTCCAATGACGGAACCAATAATTTATTGAAGTCAACACCAAGTGTTAATTTATTCTGATCGTTGAAACCTTTGTTCCAGGTAAAACCAAGACCAAGGTTTGCAGGGATGAAATCTTTTTGATCAGCATTATCAGTATAGGAAATCTTTGCACCAAGGTTAGTCATGGTAGCACCGAAAGTAAATCCGTCACCGGCTTCACTTTTTCCATCATAATAAAGACCGATATCACCAGCTACTGAGCTACCTACTTTGTAAGTATTGCTACCAGATACCGCACCTGAAGCAAGGTCAGAGTTGATATAACGTAAAGCAACACCCAATCCGAGTTTGCTTGTTAAGCGGCGTGAGTAACCTACGTCCAGACCGAATTCACGTGGCTTACCATTACCATTGATATTACCATTCTGATCGGTGAACTGAATATTACCAAGGCTGAAATAACGAAGACCAACATTTATTGCCTGGTTCTCGTCGAATTTATAATATCCTGAAAGGGAAGCGAGGTAAACGTCGTTTACCAAATTCTTTAACCACGGAGTGTAAGTAGCAGCGATGCCACCTTTTGATTCATTAAAAGCAACTTTACCGATATTCCAGAAACCTGCACTTGCGTCAGGTGAAGTAGCTACACCAAGATCTCCCATACCACCGGCACGGGCATCAGGTGAAATACGGAGAAAAGGAACAGCAGTAGTAGTAACGTTGATTTTGTCCTGAGAGAAAGCAGCAATCGTGAAATTGCATAAAACCAGTAGCGCAGTCAGCTTAAGAGCAGTTGGTCTCATTTGTTAGTGTTTAGTATTGATATAATTATGTTCGGGTTTTTCATTTGGGGGGGCTAAAATATTGAATTTTAATGGAATGAGTTTAGAAAATCACCAGTTTTCCAATTTTTTCTTTTCGTGATTTGTCCGGGGATGTTACAGATAACCTGTACAGATACACTCCTTTGCCCACTTTATCACCGTATTCATCTTTGCCGTCCCATTCCAGATCACTTGAACGATTACCAGTTGTGTTTATTGTTTTTTCCATCATTTTTATTATTCTTCCCGCTACGCTGAAAATCTGGAGGCGAACCTGCAGGTCCTGACCGGGTTTATTATGCTCAAACCAGAACTGGGTATGGGTGGTAAAAGGGTTGGGATAATTGAGCACATGACTGAGCTCCAGTTTCTCATCTTTGGCCACGGTAAAATCCAGCATGACCGAATTGGAATTGTTGAGCACGTCCCAGGCTTTTATTTCCAACGTGTGTATTCCTGGTTCCAGTTCCGGCATCTGAAACCTGACTTGTCCGCTTTGATAACTATTCAGCTCTCCCTGGTAAAAATCGTTCAAAATATAAAACTTGCGGCTGTCATGATCCAGCGTGGCCACAATATCATGGCCGATACCAGTACCCGCGGTATTGATGCCCGAAGAATCCGACAGTTTGACGATCAATATCGGGTCCTCATTTGACAGTCCGCCGTTCACAAATTTCTCATCATTCAAAAAAGGTCTTATGGCGGGACCTTCCTTATCATTGCCGGCATTATTGGCGGCTCCGCCAACAATAAAATTGGTAAAAAATCCATTTCCATCCTGCCGTCCATTCTCTGCATATAAACTCAGCTTCCCATTTCCATACTGGTAGTTAATATCCTTTGGCACTTTGAATGAAAAAGAAAAATGTCCATTGGTAACTGAAGCTTTTCCTTTAAACAGAATATTGGTACGCGTGGTAAAAGTAGCTGGCGAACTTGTGGGATCATTTCCCAATGTTGTTACGGGTTGCGCTTTATCAAATACCGTTGGATATACATTGCCATTAAATGCTGATAAAACATTTCCCTGTACATCCGTTACCTCTCCTTCGATCGTGATATTTTCTGTTGCACTTAATGTATCTGCCTGTGCTACCGGTATTCCATTTACTTTAGTGGCTCTTGCTTTCAATACAGGAAATGCAACAGTAACGGCAGGATCTCCCAGCAACGTGAATTTTCTGTTGTTGGTAATATCACCCGAGGTCTGGTAAGTAAAGTTCTTTGCATCTTTCACTGCATCGCCGAGACTTCTGTAATTACCAGCAGCATCTGGTTGAAGTGCATACAGTAAATAATTATTGTTCATGATCCGGTTACTGAAAGCGAATACCACACGCGTTGTTGTCATCAATGCAATAGCACCCGTTTTTGGTCTTACTAAAATATTTTCTCCGATAGAACTAAGCACCGGATTATCATACGGCGCAAAATCACAGGTTGCTGTTATAAACAAAGGAAGTCGCGTCGGATTGTTGCAGCTATTGATAATATCCTGGTCAAGTATTGTTTCTTCTGCCAATCGTCTCGGTCCGCCATGTCCTGTAAAGTTCCATAGCAATGTACCATTGTATACCTGGTTATTGATGGCCTGGTTTACCTGCGGGTAACTGCTACCACCAGATCCGCTCTCCTGCTGGTATGCATCGAGATATATTTTTTGAATATCAAATACGGGTGCAGTGGTGGTGGCTGTATTGGTAATGATCTCTGCATCCTGCAAATGAAGATTCTGATCTTCATCATCGGCAATGAACATTAAATTATTTCTCCATGGTCCTAATGCATCCGGTGAAGAATAGGTTTGTACCTTATCAACAAAATTCTTTGCTTCCTCTGCATTCTTTGCCGGCACACGACCAATGCCTATATCAAGATAATTGATGACAGTACCTGAGTTGATATCTTCATTATCATCAAGGAAACCAAAGAAATCATCGGAAGCATAAGTAGAAAGAACATCGAGTGAAACAGGACTTTCATATGCCGGAACAAAATTGGTATTGTTATTCAACCGATCCTTATAATCATAAGATGCATCTCCGAATAAAAGCAGGTAACGAAGTTTATCCGAAGGATCGTTATGATATTTATCAAAATACATTTTTACAAAATCACGGATCGCTACCGGATCAGGACTACCGCTTCCAAATTCATTAAACACCTGATCGGTCGTTACCACTTTTGTACGCAATCCATTTTGTTGCTGATGAAACTGTGCGAGTCGTTGTGCCTGCGATAAAAAAGCGGGATAAACAATGATCAGGTTATCTATTGGCGTTGTATTATGCAGATCCTGCGTACCGATTCTTCCTGCTGAAGCGGGTGTTAAAAAATTTGTTCCGTTAAAAGCAATGTATTCACGCAATCTTGAACAATCATTGACAAAACGAAATTCATTAGCTGCGATACTTCCCTGCATACTCACAGGATTCAATGGATCGGTGACATCCCAAACCTGTGTGGTTGATGTTGCATTACTGATTACAAACGCACCGGTATTATTTCCCACACTTGTCCAGTCACGAAACGGGAGTTGATTGACACCATTCAATGACAGTTGCTGACGATAAAATAATTCAAACCAGTTGAGCCAGCCCTGCGCATTAAAACTTCCGGGATTATAGGTGTAGCTGACATTAAGATTACCGGATGGCGCCGCTACACTGGTAATATTTTGTCCTTCGCGGGCAAACAGGTCATAAGGGCCGGTACCAACAGGAGGTATAATTAATTGTCCGGCTGTATTGTTATTAATACGCAGGTCAAAATTGCTACCGCCGCCTGATGAGCGGGCAATACAGGCACTTTGGATCTGTAATGTTGATGCAGGAATGATGTTGGGAATATTCAGCGTGAAACTCCGGACCAGTGATCTTCCTGGTGTGTTAGAAAATTCTTCTCCATACCATTCTTTACCGCTGGTTAAAAAATTGACGGTATCGAGTTCATGAAAATAACGGCCGGAAGAACTGGTGATGGTCAGGTTAGGTGATGAGGTATTATTTAAGGCAGGAACTCTTTTACCTGCGCCGCCGACTGATATAAAATAATAAGATTTATTACTGTAAATATTTCGTTGATGACTGAATCGCTGGTTCACCGAATCTTTGATCCACTGATCGGGTCCGGTTGCATAAAAAAGGATGTAGTCATTTCCATTAATAATGCCATCTCCCCCATCAACTGTCATAATTGCATTTTCCGATAAGTCGTCGGTCCATGCTCCGGAGTTGGCTTCTGTCAACATCTGGCCACCATTTCCAAACAAGCGTATGGATGAGGAAGAAAGATTAGTTGTATTTATTCCAAGATTATTTAAAAAAGCGACATCGATCCGATAGATGCCGGTTTCCTGAATTGCGATTTTATACCACGCGCCGTTAGCCAGCACTGAACTACTGCGATAGACCCGTTGCGCAGAGCCGGTTACAGCCATCAGTATGATCATTCCCAGCAGTCCTGTCCTTTTAAGCAGCATAGTCTTGCAATATTAAGGAGCGAGTGGGGAATGGGTAGTAGCGAGTGGGGTGGAGAAATTTTTTATCCCACTTGCTACTCGCCATCCCCTACTCCCTTTTACTAGTATAATAACTACTCTTTTATATAGATAATTCACTATGGTAAATAGGTAGTTATGCGAAAGACTTATTAAACAAAGTAATTATCTTCGTAGTTGGCTTTGGTAAAAGAAATATCATGATACAATAATTTTACCTCAACCAGCGTTAAATTTATTCCAATTCATAGGTTTATGCAAAAAACAATGATCGTGAAAAACTTAGTAATACTTTTAGCCTGTACACTGCTGCTCGCATCCTGTAAAGGAGGCCTTTTTAGTAAGAAAAAGAGCAAATCCGATGTAACCGGCTGGAATTACAATGACAAGAACATGGGCGGTTACCAGGTAGCCAAGACCAAAGAACAGGGTCTCGGGCCAGGACTCGTCTTTGTACAGGGTGGTACCTTTACCATGGGTCAGACTGAAGAAGATGTAGTAGGCATCTGGGATAATATCCCACGCCGTGTATCTGTTCCGTCTTTCTACATTGACCGTACCGAAGTCGCCAACGTTCACTACCGTGAATATTTATATTGGCTGAGCCGTGTATTTGACCCTTCTGATCCGGTTAACGTACCGATCATTGAAGGCGCCTTACCAGATACCCTGGTATGGAGAAGTGAATTAAGTTATA
>JBDTPD010000307.1:0-5600 GCA_039932855.1 Chitinophagaceae bacterium
ACTGATATTTTGACTTTTGACTTTTTACTTTTGAATATCCTTATTTCTTATTTTTTCTTAGCTGCTGCACTTCCACCAAACATATATCCGATCGAAAGACCGAATTGTCTTGTAGAGAATTTAGCATCGCTGCTCAAGTCTTCGTTAGAAATGTTGCTTAATCCATGAGTATACTGAGTAGAAAGCGTAAGACCGCTTGCAAATTTGTAACCCATAGTAATGTTTGCGCCTATTTCAAATCTTTTGAACGGAGCATCATCAGTACCATCTTTCTTATACAGATCTACATCCGGATCAGTATTGTCAAATGGTTTATACTTTGAGCTCAATCCATAAGAGAAATTAGGGCCTGCTCCTGCAAAGAATCCTCCATCATGATAAAGGAAATTGATAGGTACATCTATGCTGGTAGTGGTAACATTACCTTCTCCAAGTAATAACAATGAACCTGGTTTGTAAACAAATAACAGGTTTGGCTGAATAGAAAACTTTTCAGAAAAACTGATATCTGCAACGCCACCTACGATAGCGCCAATTTTTGCTCCATCGATATCTAATTTAGTATCGCCATCTTCTGCGTGAAGGTGCAAACTACTGTTGATGATACCTGCTTTGATTCCGAAAGTTGTGTTTTGTGCTTGTGTGATTGCGGTTGTTGCAACCAGGGCTGTCATAAGTACGAAGATCTTTTTCATGAGTTATATGGGTTTTTTGTTTCTTGGCAGCAAAACAAATGATTATACTTCTATGATGCAAATCATTGATAAAGATTTACCTGAAAGTGGTATGTAAATAAGCAAAAGCAGAAGCAGCAGGCTCGTTAAATTACTTGTTTAGGGTAAGTAAATATTCGTGTTGCTGAATTACCTGCGGAATAAGGAGTTGTTGTTCATCATTTACGACAACAGCATCGCAAAGTTTCATTTTCATTTCTTCATCGATCTGCCTGTTGATGCGTGACAGTACATCTTCACGCGAAATACGATCGCGATCCATTGTGCGCTTGATGCGAAGAGCTGCTGGTGCGTATACGCCGATGACATAGTCCAGGTGCTCAGCAGAACCGCTTTCAAAAATAAGCGCCGCTTCCTTGATGGTATAAGGAGATGTCTGCCGTTGCATCCATTGATTAGCATCTTCAATGGTGGCAGGATGTGTAATTGAATTAAGGAGAATTAATTTATCGGGATCATTGAAAACAAGCTTGGCAAGATGTGCACGGTTGAGTTTGCCGTTGTTATAACTTTCTTTTCCAAAATGACGCGTGATAGTTTCAATCAACTTCTTGTTTTCATTCATTAGTCTTTTAGCTGCATCGTCGGCATAGTAAACCGGAATACCCAGTGTTTCAAATATCCTGGCTACTGTGCTTTTGCCGCTGCCTATGCCACCAGTAAGACCAACTTTAGTCATGTAAGAAGACTGTTTACTTACAAAGCTATTAGCTATTAGCTGTTAGCCATTAGCTGCGGATTTCTCTAAATTATTATGAGCTTTCGACCTCTGATATTTTACAGAAAGAAAGCCGAAGACAACACAAACTAAATGGAACGCGAAGCTAATAGCTAACAGCTAAAGGCTAATAGCTGTTTATTATTTCTTCTCTGCTGCAGCTGGCTTATTCAACGCAGCTGTCCAATCCATACTGATAGCAGATTTTTCAATTTTAATATAACTGCCAGGGCTCACTTCAATGCTCAATGTGCCATCTTCATTTACTTTATTGATAGTACCATGAATACCTGCGATGGTTACGATCTTTTCACCTTTGCCTAAATCTTCAATAAATTTTTTCTGGTTCTTTGCACGTTTTGCCTGTGGACGAATAAAGAAAAGCCAGAATACAACAATGATCATTCCCATGAAGATCATGCTGCTCCAGTTTCCAAGACCGCCCGGCTTTGCAGCCTGTAAGAAATAAATGTAATTCATGCGTTTGTTTAGTTTATGTTTTTGTTGCCTGTGAAAGGGTGGTTATTTTATTTAACCACTTCTACTTTGAAATGAAGTACTGTTTCCTTATCCGGTTTGGTATTAGCTACGACTGTTACATATTTGTCGTTGTTGCCTAATTTTCCGGCGCTATTAAATTTTGCGCGGATCACACCCTGCTCGCCCGGCGCAAAGGGTTGCTCAGGTTTTTCAGGAATGGTGCAACCGCAGCCGGCTCTCACATCTTCGATGATAAGTTTTTTATCACCTGTGTTTTTAAAACGGTAGCTGATATCAACGACTGTTCCTTCTTTTGTTTTTCCAAGATCAAGAACAGTGGAATCAAGCCACTGAATAGTTGTGAAATTAGCGGAGTCTCTGCCTACGCTATCTTTCTGTGCCTGTGTAAGGCCGCCAGTTGATTTTGTATCTGCTGAATTGCAAGCGACCACTAATGCTGTTGCTGCAATACATAAAAGAAATGCTATTTTTTTCATAGATGAAATCTTTAAGAGTTGCAAATATATAGAGAAAGCTGTTAGCTTTTAGCGGATAGCTATTAGCTTTTGATTCAGTGGTCAGAAATTAACAGACTGGTAAATAAGTATCTGTGTAAGCCGAATTGCTTTCCTCACGCTTTCTTGTAGTCGGTCTTCTGCATTTTGCCCTGTTGTACCAGTTCTTTGTGGATATTATCAAGAATACCGTTTACAAACTGGCCACTCTGTAGGGTACTATAGTCTTTGGCGAGGTCAATGTATTCGTTTATAGTGACTTTTGGGGGGATCGTTTCAAAATAGAGGAACTCTGCTACACCCATTTTCATCAGGATCATATCAAGGTGAGCGATCCGTTCTGGGTCCCAGTTTTTTAATTTGGGAACAATGAGATCCTGCAGATATTGGTCCTTATCAATGACGGTCTGGAGCAGACCCTTTGCAAATTCTTTTTTATCTGTACTGATAAATGTATTGAAATGGTAAGAACCGGGTTTTTGTAAATAACCAACCAACAGTTGTACAATCATTTCACCATCATCACCCCAGTTAGGAAAATTATCTTCAATATGTGAAAGGAATAATTCATTTGCCAGCAACATATCATTGAGGATAAATTCAAGAATTTTCTTTTCTTCCTGTTTATCTCTTGATTGCGTAGCGATATAAGTTTTGTATGCTGGTTTCTCTGCCAACTCCTGGTACACCTGCTTTACCAACTCTGGCCCACCCGTTTGAGATTGACGTAAAATAACTTCCGGCTTAAGTTTGTTGAATTGTTCTTTCAGTTCAGGATCATCCAGCATTTTCCATAACAATTCATTTCCTGCCAGTTTGGTATTGACGTTCAGATCCTCGGTAGTAGGTAAGTGCTTGTTTGCCCGCTTATACGATTCTGTTTCTGCATAACGTGCCACTTCGGCTAAGAACCAGGTCAGATAAATAAGGAGAGAACGTGTCTGGTCAAGGTGGGTTTGCAATGTTTTCTGTGGTTCGCCGGGTTTCACATCTTTATCAAGCGCTGACATTGTGTAAAGAGTCTGCATCACTTTTACCCGGATATTTCTTCTGCTGATCATTTTGTAAAGAACATTGAAAGGCAAAAATAAAGAAAGAAAACAAATAATAAGGAATCAGAATCAATTAAAAATTAAGAGTTATGAATTATGAATCGTTGTCGACCATTCATAATTCATAACTCTTAATTCCTTCCTATTTCCTATTATTTACTGCTTCACAAATTTCACTGTATAAATATCCACTCCTGTCTGCACCTGCAATATATAAGTGCCACTACTTAAATTCTGAATATTCAGTGTTTCACTACGCTGCACATAACCATGCAATTCCTGGCGGATCATCTTTCCTTCCAGCGTATATACTTTAAAGGTTACGTCTGAAGAAGGTGATGCAAGTTCAACAACCATTTTATCTTTTACCGGATTCGGATAAGCATGAACGATATTGATCTTACCATCAAATGAAACACTGATGATACGACTGTAGGTGCTCTTTCCATCGATATCAATTTGTTTCAAACGATAATAGTTCACACCTTTTGCCGGCAGGTTGTCTGTAAATGAATAAGATTGATCAGTTGTAGAATTACCCTGGCTCTTTTGTGTGCCGATCATGTAATAGCTATTATTATCCTTGCTGGTTTCAATTTCAAAATGATCATTGTTGAATTCACTTGCGGTCTTCCAATCCAGTTTCACTGTATTCTTTTCTTTACGACCATCAAATGAAAGCAAGGTAATAGGAAGTGTACTGGCCGCACCCGGGATACCAACACCAAATCCTGAGAAACCAGTACTGCTGAAATCTCCGGAGATCACATAATCGCTACCAAATGCAGCGTTCGTTGCGTTGACAGAGCTTACATCGGCAAGATGTGGAGCAGCAGGAGTAACATCCGGTACGTAAGCACCATTGGATACTTTCACCAGCTTGGCATTCGTCAGTGTTTGAGTAGTGGCGGTCTGCCATCCGTTTACTTCAGCTTGTGTATAATATAAATAGATCTGGTAGTGGCCGGTCGTTGTATTATTCGTAGGAATAACGCGGAAAGATTTCGACGCGAGATAATTTGTTGTTGTATTGTTCCAGAACTGTGCAGAAGTAGCACCTGTTCTGTCGATATTGATCTGTGTACAACCATAATCAAAACTTGTCAGGTTTGCGATTCTTCCCATGATCTGACCAGTGTTTGTATAAAAATAAACATCTGCATTTGGTCCGAGATATTGTGATAAAGAAGTAACCGTAGTAGTTGCCACTGGATTACCTGCCACACCTTCGGTAAACGTAGCCGTGACCCTGACATCGGAAATAAAAGCAGCTGGCAATGTACAACCTGACGCTACGCCACTGATGTAATTAGCATAACAAATAGCACGGTTGCCGGCGCCAAGAGGAGCTGCTGTTCCTTCCATTGCGTCTGCCGCCGCATCAGCGGTGCCCGGTTCATTATCAAAACAAAACTGTATTACTATGTTCGATGTTCCGTTCCAGGCAAAGGTAGAAGAGCTACCTCCACCAGTTCCGAATGCGAATACATTATTACCAACAACACTTGTATAATTGCTTTGATAAACCTGCGTCAAAGCGGTGGCTACAAATCCTCCTCCAAGTGTTGTAAGTGCTGTATTACCTATTGAAATAGTTAATCCTTTATAAGGCTGTGTACTGTTTTTTGTTGCTACACGAAGGGTTAGCGCAGATAAGTTTCCAGCGGTCAATCCTGCCGCAGTTAGTTCAGACGCATAGAAAAGAATCTGTGAACGATGTTTTAATTTATCACTTCTTAATACACCTTGTGTGGCTGTCGTTCCCTGGAAAGTTCCCACTGCAAAATTAGCAGGAGCGCCAGGTATGACTGGTGCAAAATCATTATCAGTGATCGTAATTCCTAATGTTGGTTTGCCATTTCCCAACACTGCATTACCAGCTCCGGGATTTACTGTAAAATTCAATGTGAAATTTTCAGTACCATCCAATGTCGCATCGTCATAGATACGGATGGTAAATGATTGATTGGTATGTACACCTGAAGGGAACGTCACTATTTTACTGGGAGCGGCAAAGTTTCCATTGGTAGTAATATCAAAATCTACTCCTTCAGTAGCGGTGCCACCACCCATCACTGCCAATGTAGCGGTAGCAGCAGCG
>JBDTPD010000308.1:0-5598 GCA_039932855.1 Chitinophagaceae bacterium
ATATCCAAAACCATCAATCGTCTGGTAAGTCTGCGTTGTATCCACATCAATGACCGGATATGAAGTAGTGCCGGTAGCAAACACCAGGCTTACATTCTGTTTTTGAAAAAGTGATAGCTGGTTGGGAGTGGTCATATATAATTGCATATCCGAGACCGTAGTAACAGGCGGAGGCACAACAGGATGTACATTAGGCGATCCACCGTCTTTCTTTTTACAGGCAATGACTACCATGACGAGTGCAAGTGCGGCAATAGCTATAGTGGAGAATAACTGCGAAGTCTTTTTCATATGAAGCATTAATCGTTGGGAAAATGGTTAACTGAGTATTTCTTTTCTAAGGTATGTTTGATATTGGCTAAGTATCGAAAATTGCCTACGCCATTGCTACGTCAATGCATATAATTTCATTCGTCTGTCAATTTAACAGAAAGTCGGCAGTCTATCAGTCAACAGTCGGCAGTCAAAGTCCGATACAAGCGAGATTATTACAAGTATAGTAAATCGACTGCCGACTGATAGACTGCATACACTTACGGTTTATCCTGGTTCGATTTTCCGACTGAATCAAGAAATGCATAAAGGCTCATGTCATTGGTGAGATCCAGTTTTTTCCGCAACCGGTACCTGCTGCTTTCTACACCACGGATAGAAAGATTCAACAGATCAGCAATTTCCTTTGTAGAAAGGTTGAGTTGCAGATAAGCACAAAGCCTTAGATCGGTAGGGGTAAGTCCGGGAAACTTATCCTTTAATATTTTTAGAAAATCATTATTTACTCTATCAAAATAAACAGAGAACTGCTCCCATCCATCATGTACATCCAGTTGCTCATTGATCGTCTTGAGCAATCGCTTCAGGTTTTTTGTTTTCTTTTCAGCATCAGGTTCCTGCTGAATTTTCAATATCTCGTCTTTTATTTTATTTAATACTTCTCTTTTTTGTAACAAACTCATTGTATTGGAAGCGAGTTCAGCATTGTTGTGCTGCACTTCTGCTTCCAGTTTTATATTTTTTAAACCAATAATTTCCTTCTCATTCTTTTCAATCTCCAACTGGTGCTGGTAAAGAAGTCGTTTTTGTTCCTCTTCGAATTCTTCCTGTTGTTTCTTCAGTTTATTATTATGCTGAACCAGGTATTTCTTCTTTTGTCTTTTGTAAAAGAAATAAATTGTAGCCGTGATAAGTACCACATACAGGAAATATGCGATCCATGTTCTGTACCACGGTGGCGATACAGTAAATATAAATCGGCTGACAGGTGATTGTCCACCGATATTATTCCTTGCTTTTACTTCAAATTCATAATCACCTGCCGGTAGGTTAGTATAAGAACGTTCAGTACGCTTTGACCAATCGGACCATTCATCTTCATATCCTTTCAACCGGCAACTATATTCAATAATGCCACCGAAATAGGGAGAAGAAAATTCAAAATGAAGTGAGTTCCATTGATAGCCGATATGCTGACCAGAATTATAAATATCACCCATGGATGCCGAATCTGACTCCGGAAGATATCCGGAAAACAACGTGCTGTCTTTCCGGTGAAAAGCTGTGACTGATCTCAGCAATACTTTCAGCCCATGATTTGTTTCCTTATATTTTTCATAATCGATATGATAAAAACCAATCTCACCGCCGATCAGGATATTATTTTCATTGATAGGATAAATAAATTCTTCATCATTTCCCAATACACTATTATTTAATTCAGAAAAATAAATAATAGCAGGATTATCCGGTTCAGACAGGTCAACTACGCCGGGACGCTTGTCTTGTATAAACCAGATATTACCGTGAGAATCTTCTTTCAGGTATGACACAAATGATCCATGAAATAATTTATTTAAATAAACAGATTCTTTAAAATCATTCAGCAACCGATCGTATTCAAATATTCCTTTGCGCGTGACGAGTACGATCTTGTTACGGATCTTAAACAGGTGATTATGTCCGGATGATAAAATATTATGAACATCCTTATAGGGTTGATTGACCAGTTTACCGCTATCATTAATAGATATCCTGTATAATCCCTGGTAAGGATGTACTACCCATATATCATCATTAACAATAACAGCGAATTTTGCTGATTCAAAAAAGGTATGAATGCGTGGATTGATAAATTTACCATCGGCATAATGAAACAGGTTCATACCATTGTATGTTCCCGCCAGCATGATCGGCGAAGGTTGTTGTCCACCAAATGGCTGAAAGGTCCAGTATCCTGTATTCGTATCAAGTGGTACGGCTCTATCACCCTGTACAATAAAGGCGCCGTCGCCATGTCCAACCAGTAATTGGTTATTCACGACCGATAATGCCCATACAACGCCATCACTATTCTTTACTAATTTAAAATCTCCCTGCATGCCCGTAATGTTATTGTTTGCAGGAAGAGGAATACTATAAAGACCAATGCCGGTTCCTATATACAACTGGTTATTATAAACCATTGCTGAATACCCGGGACTTTTATTTTCCCTACTGGGAATAATATGATTGATAGGGTTGTTGCGTACAATAAGGTCAATACCATTGTCGAGTCCCAGCCAAAGATTTTTATCCTTATCAATAAAGACAGCATTGACAGCATTTGATTGAAGTCCGTCGCGCCTGGTGACATGCTGAAGTATATCACCATTGGTGTTGATGATGTAGTAGCCATCGAGTTTAGTAGCTACAACAAGTGTAGAAGTATCGATAGCACAAGAAGTATAGATCAGGTTGGTCGTGATAGAGGTAATAGAAGGCGTGTCAAATTTATGTATCTCGTTTCCATCGATAATATAAGCGCCTGACTTAAGTGTTGTGATCAACGTTTTGTTACTACCAAAATCTGTTGTAGATCTTACTGCTACTTTATCTTTTGAAAAATCATATTCGCCGCTGTTGAAGGGCACCCACTTATCATTCTTGAATAGCATAAGGCCATTCTCAAATTGTTGCGCTACCAGTATTTGTTTACTGGCACCCAAAAACGCCCAATTAGCACTTTTGTAGGCAGTTAGTTTATCTTTGTGTAGCCTGAATAATCGTTTATTTGATTGGTAAAAAATATCATTATTGAATTTCAGTATCCGCCACACATCACTGAATTCTTCTTCACCATCCGGTATCAATGGCTTTAATGACTGGTAAGATAGTTTTCCTTTTTTATCAAAAAAGAAATAGCCGATCTCCTGCTGGCCGCCAACATAGATACGGTCATCTGTTACTAAAGCTGATCTGACGATACTTTTATTAGGAAGTGAATATGTTCTCCAATATGTACCATCGAATACTAACAAGCCATCATCATTTGCGAAATAGAGAATGCCGCGTTTGTCCTGGCCAATAGCGCGGTTTTGATTGCCGGCTTCGTATGTTTTTTTTGAAAAATTGATGATCTCAGGAATGAGAACAGCATTTTGAGCGAAAGAATTGATAGCGGTACAGGATACAATAAGAAAGAATAGAACACGGATGACACGGATAAGATAGATCCACACGGGTATCTTATTTTTTTTATTCAGATAAAATCCGTGTAAATCCTTTTTATCCGTGTCATCCGTGTTCAAAAAAAATTTCATTTCAGCCAATTCAAAAAAATTAACTAGTTATTCAAATACCAACAGTTATTTCCGGACAATACCTGGAGCTTTTGTCTAATCCTGTTGTTTGTATATGGCAATTCTATGTGTTCGTAAGAAATAAGGAATATTTTTTAATCCCGCTTCGCTATTAAATGAAATGATCTTTGATTGCATCAAAGGCATATGGCAATCGATACAATTCACAGCAACGAGACTGGAACTTGTTATTTTCGGTTTTGCTTTCAGCATATCCTGCGCATGCACTGATTGGTGGTGACAATCCATGCATTTAGAAATAAACTTTGCTGTCTGATCTTTTTCCGATTCATGTGCATTATGACAAGTGTTGCAGGTCATCGTCGATCGCTGAAAACATATACTTGCCCGAAGCAATTGCAATTGCCTGCCATGTACATCAGGTTCCTTATTATTTGATTCGAAATCAGGATAATAATAATTAGACAACGTATCTCCGGGACGAAAAGCAAAAAGAGATTTCATTGCCGCTTTATCATTTCCAGAATGACAATTGGCGCAAACATCCAGTTGCTGCTGACGACTTAATGATTTGATAGATGTCATGTACATCGCTTTCTTTTCTGAAGGATGTTCGGTTTGATAATCCACGTGTTCAGCAGCTGGACCATGACAACGCTCGCAATCTATACCATAGATAACGGAACTGCGATCTAGTTTTTCTTCTACTTTTAGCGCACCTGATTGAACAAACTGCCGGCCAATAAAAGAACCATGACATTCGAAACACTGACTCTCTATTACTCTATCGTAAGAAGCATGACGGGCTGAATAACCAGGACTATTGGCCCAGCCCCGAATACCGGCAAAATAAGTAAGCGGCAGTTCCATTACTTTATCTCCCTGCCAGTAAGCAAAAGTCTGCGCTTTCTCTCCGGAGCCAAAAGCCACATCGAATCTGGCAGACATGACTTCTTTACCATCTGCAAAGTTTGATTGAAAGAAAGCGCCATTCTTTTCCTCCATGTGGATATAGCTGGAATCTGTAAAATAGAAATGATCGGCAGCGGTAGCAATTATTTTTCTCAGGCTATCATTATTGATAGCAGAGGATGTTTTGTAATGATTACTATGCGTGTAAGAAGTAAATACATCTTTATGACAGGACATACATACTTGCGTTCCTGCATATTGCCTTCCCCTTGGATCGTTGCCTGATGTATTTTGCTGAAAGCATCGTGAGAAGAAAACAATCAGGACCACGAGCAGGCATGTCACAAGAATCGTTTTTGGCTGCCGCATGATTTGGTAATTAGACTAAAGATAAAGCTATAAAAACAAAAAGCTGCCATGTAAAAACATGGCAACCCGCTGTTTGAAAATAAACGACTGCTTATGCTAAAGCATATTATAGTTGGTCGTCAGACGACACAACGGTTTTCCTTTAAATAAATCAGGAAGCTATAATAAACCGCTTCCTGATTTATTTAAAAGAATAACTATTACCAGCCTGTATTCTGAACCAGCTTGGTATTATTCAACTCGTTTTGTGGGATCGGAAATGTTTCATGTTTACCTGCAACAAATCCTTTTGGACCAAGTACAGTGGCAGCTTTGCCCCAGCGTACAAGATCTAACCAGCGCTGACCTTCGCCTGCTAACTCAAGTCTTCTTTCAGTTTCAAGATTATCCTGTGTTACTGCAACAGGAGCCAAACCTACACGGGCTCTTACTGCATTCAGCAATTGATATGCTCTGCTACCAACAGTTACGGTTGCGCCAGCATTTAATAATGCTTCTGCTTCCATCATGTAAGTATCAGCCAAACGGATTTCATATTCGTCCTGACCAAAGTTCAACTCAGGAGTAGTAGCCGCTTTGTTAGATACACGACCGATGAATTTATTCAGGAAATATCCTGTGTTGTTATAGCCTGCTGTATAGTTACATAGACCTGCAGCTTTTAAGCTATCCATGTTAGCAACAGTAGCAAGACTTCTTGGATCTGTACGAATGAATTGGAAAAATTGTGGTGTAACAACAA
>JBDTPD010000309.1:0-5569 GCA_039932855.1 Chitinophagaceae bacterium
GTAAAATTTGAAACATACGATGCTGCCGGAAAACTTCAGACACGTTCAGAACTTATTTCAATTAAATAAACAACAATCATTAATCATCAACCCTCTTAACATGAACAAGTTTTTTCAAACATTGATGTTGCTCTTAATAGCAACCTGTGTTTTCTCTCAATCCGGCCCGACTGATTTTGTTCCTGGTGCCAATGTTATTTTCGAAGATAACTTCAGCCAGGATCCTGTTGGCGATTTCCCCGCAAAATGGAGTACCAGTGGAGATGGACATGTAGTACAAATAGATGGACAAGATGGCAAATGGCTGAAAATATCACAGCCTACTGCAGTAAGTCCGGAGTTGAAAAAATCGTTACCCGAAAATTGCACGATCGAATTTGATCTGTATTTACAAAATACATCTGGTATTGCACCAGTTATCATGTTCGGACTAACATCTTTAAGCGATGTATCTAATGGTGATGTATACAGAAGTCATATTTCTGTTCGCCTGAATGGATACAATGAAAGTGGTTCCATTGTATATGGAAAGAATATACAGGATATGGGTGAAAAGAAATTTGCACTCGAAGGGTATGTCGGACGTACGCTGCATGTAAGTATTTCTATAAATAAAACCCGTTGGAGAGTTTATCTCGATGATCAGAAAGTAGTGGATCTTCCTAAACTGCTCACACCTGATTTCCGTCACAATTTTTTCATTGCCAGTTCAGCTATTATCCCTGCACCGGAAGAAGGTATTTATGTAAGTAATATCAGAATTGCTGCCGGCGATGCTGATGCACGCAGCCTGCTCATCAAACAATTGATGGAACAAGGTTCTGTGATCACACCAGATATCCAGGTCAGCTCACAAACAAACCAGGTAACACCGGAATCACAGCCTGTTGTTGATCAGTTAGGACAAGTGATGCAGCAAAATCCTGACATGAACATCCAGATCAATACAGTAGAAGAAGTGCCAGCAACTACGACAGATGTAAATGGTGCGCCTGCTACTGACAATGGAACGACAAGCAATGCGGTTGTTAATAAAGCTGCATTGAAACTGAAAGCAGATAAGATCAAAGCGTATATCGTTAATAAGTTTAAAATACGAATGGATAGGATCGTCACTGATGCAAAGGTGAAAATGTCGGAGAAGGCAGCGAAGAATAAAACAGCTAAGCAGGCTAATCAATTACTGACAGAAATTATCAAATTATAAAAACATACACTTCCCGTTTTTAACGCTAATAAAATCCGGGTTAGGATTCAGATTTAACCTAATCAATTACCAGCTAAAACTTAAAAATGAAAAAGCGATCGTTATTTCTCATGATATGTTCTGCTCTTGCGATGCAATACGCGCACGCGCAGATCAATCCGAACATAAAGCCGAACATCAAACCAATACAGACGCAGCCAATAGCAATAATAAAGAATCCACCTGTATTGAATATGGGAGGGAATGAATGGTGCAAGTATGATGCATCAGCCAGAGTAAAATATATTTTCTATGATGCGGCTACACTTACACCCGTAACTTCAAGAGCATTACCAGAAGCCAATGATTACCTCAGTTTATTCACAGTGATCAATGGAAAAGAATATACACTCGTGCCTTCAGGTAATATAGGCATACAGGAATCAGCAGGCGCTGCGCAAAATATTTCACTCGTATTATCAAATGGTCCGCGTACAGCCAATATGCCAACCGGACCTGCTATATGGAAAGTTCATCGCAGTGGTGCTGTCTACACACTTTCTTACAGCGGCGCCTTTGCTAATCTTGCGCCTGATGTGATTACTACCGGTGGCTATATCGGTTTTCAATCAGGACAAGTAAAAATAGCAGGTAATGGTGCCGGCTTGAATATCGGATGGCAATTACAAACAGTGAATGAAGGAGGTAATAATTTAATTCAGTTGCGTAATACAACTGATAATAGATACCTCGGCTATACTTATTCATCTGGTCGCGCCCCTACGGCTGGTCTACCTGCTCTTATGGGTAATTTTGCAGCTGCTGCATTTGATGCGACTGGTTGCACAAGTGGTACATGCGGTATCAAATGGTATTATAAAATTTATACCGGTCAGAAAAATACAGTTGCGCCAGTTTATCGCGCACCACTCGAACCGAATACCTATATGGTCAATGCGAGTTATGATAACAAATCATTGACTGCTTTCGGAACATTAGGAGCTGTATTCGCTGCTAAGAATATGACGTTGGATGAGGAACAATGGAGATTTGAACCAACTACCCGCGGTACCTATTTTATTTTTAGTAAAAAGAATAACCTCGCACTAGGATTGAGCAGAACAAGTAGTAAACTCATCTTCGCACCGGTTAATACATTGGATTTTTATAACAGTGATAGTTTACAATGGGTGATCGGTGGACCAGCAAGTGGTATGTATACTATGTTGCCTATAGTTAACAGAACAGGTTCGAATAGAAATTTACTGGCTTGCAAAACAAGAGGCGTATTAGCTATTGAACCACCAGTAGCTGGTTCTTATTTCCAGGGATTTGTTATTACACCACCTAATGGTGACTTATGGGGTTATGCTGATATGCATACGCACCCGATGAGTAATTTCGGATTTGGTGAAGAATTTTTCTTTGGTGCACCCGACGGAGATATCGCGACCGCGCTGGGTAATTGTAATTGTATGCACAATTTCGTTGCCCCTCCATTTGACGGAAATTGCAGTCAGCAAAACCTGATCAGAAATTTAATGATCGATAAACTTGATCCGCATACAAAAGGTGGAGGTTATCCAAACTTTGATTCATGGCCAAAGCAAAGTACAACTACGCACCAGCAGATGTGGTGGGAATGGTTGGATCGTGCGCGCAAGAGTGGCTTACGTATGATCATTGCATTGGCACAAAACAGCCAGACATTAGCAGATGGTATGGAAACTTCCGGCCCTTATGATGATTACCGTTCAATGAACAAACAGATTGACGAGCTGATCCGCTTTGTTCGTAACCATCCTGCTGTTATGGATACAGTAACAACAGCCGACCGTATGCGTAGTGTAGTACAATCAGGAAGATTGGCCGTGATCATTGGTATTGAAATGGATAATATCGGAAATTTTTATAGTCCTAGTCAGCAACGTCCGGAAAAAGGCGAAGTATATCATCCCAATCCAACATTAGCGGAGGTGAAAGCAGAGATCGATCGTTTATATGTCAAGGGTGTTCGTTATGTATTTCCTATCCATATTGTGAATAACATCTTTGGTGCCGCTTCTGTATACGGAGATGATATACAGCCAATACTTTTTAATTTATCCAATTATTATGTCACAGGTCATCGATTCGAAGTAGAACCGGTGAGCACGGCTGCAACTGGTATCAACTTTAAATATCCTGACTTTAGTGTTATAATAAATAATGCTACGCTAAAGGCTGGTGTTGATTTCTTACGCAGTATTCCCGGTCTTCCATTGAAAGCAGATGTAATGGATCTCACTCGTTATTCTTATCCTGATCCCGGTGCTGGTATGGCGCAAAGAAATAAGTTTGGTTTGACTACCATTGGACAGGAAGCTATCAAGTATATGATGAGTAAAGGCATCATGATCGATGTCGATCACATGTCGGAACATTCAGTGAGTAAGACGCTGGAGCTTGCTATGCAATTCAATTATCCTGTCAACTCCGGGCATAATGGTCCAAGAAATGGTGGTGGTTCTGAAAAAACAAGAACCAATGGTCAGTATGATACATTAAGAAGAGTGGGCGGTATGGTTGGTGTTGGTACCGGTGATGCAGAAGCTACTTCATTTGTATCTACGTTCCGTAGTGTATTTGCAAAAACAGGTGGTATCAATATTACTTATGGTAGTGATGTAGGTGTTGGTGCAAAATTGCCGAAGGCTCCATCTGCTGCTGCAAGATTAACAGGTGATATACCCGGATTGGATCCATGTCATACGGGTAATAAAACATGGGACTTTAATACTTACAATACAGAAGGCGTCGATCATTATGGAATGATGCCGGAATTTATTAAAAGTCTTGACCGCGCAGGTATGACGGTCAATGAAAAGAATGCTTTGTTTTCTTCCACTGAATATTTTGTAAGAATGTGGGAGAAATGCGAGATCAATAAAAGAAATGTTCGATAATCAGCGAATATTTTAACATAACCATTAAAAGTAAAAAATATGAAACAGTTTATTCTTTCAGTATCTGCGCTATTGATCACGATGTGTAGTATAGCGCAAACAAAGGCAGGAGACTATACAGCGCAGTTTGTGCCTTCTACGATTGGACCATATTGTCCTAAAAAATTATTAGGTGGTGATCGTGAATTTGGCGGTCATGGACCAGAGATATGGTCATGGGTGAAACTAAGAATCTCGGGAAATACAATCGTTGCCGACGTGTATATGCATGCGCGCGAAACCGTCAGCGATTGGAGTGAAACAGAAGGTAACTGGTCAAAGATCATTTATACAGCACCTGCTGGTTACCAGATTGCATCGATCGGTAGCGGACAATATTCCGAAGTACATTATATCAGTAAACCTGGTGTAAATGCATTTTCACCAACCGGATTATTGACAGCAATAGGGGGACAAAAAGGTACGGATGTTCCTTTCAAAGATGATGGCCTGGTAGCAAGATGGAACATTGTTGGTGATACCGGTGGTGATGATATCAGTACCGATGACAACCCTAATGATGATACACAGGTTGCCATCCAATTGAACCCCATGAAAGTAAAGTTGACAAAAATTCCAGCTAATAATTCGTCAACAACAGGTGCTGCGGCACCTAAAACAATGGCGATTGTTTCTCCACGAATAGTTACTACACTATTGATCAACAAAGATTCAACTGTTCAGTATGTGCCTTCCACAGTAGGACCGTATTGTCCAAATAAATTGCTTGGTGGTGATCGCGAATTTGGTGGTCATGGTCCGGAGATATGGGCCTGGACAAAAATTGTTATCAGAGGAAGGGACGTATATGCCACTGTGTATATGCACGCGCGGGAAACAGTCAGTGACTGGAGCGAAACAGAAGGTACATGGTCAAAATTATTGTACACAGCACCGGCAGGATATGAAGTGATTGATGTATTGAGTGGAAAATATTCGGAAGTACATTATATCAGCAGGCCGGGAGTGAACGCCTTTTCACCTACCGGATTACTGACTGCATTGGGTGGCCAGCATGGTACAGATGTTCCGTTCAAAGATGATGGACTTGTTACACGGTGGAATATTGTAGGTGATACAGGCGGTACCGATATCAGTGATGATACGAATTGTAACGATGATACGCAGGTTGCGGTGCAGTTGAATCCAATGAAGATTAAGATCAGGAAAGTGAATTAGCAGTTGGCAGTTAATGTTTAATAGGGTTACAAATTTATAAAACATAAACAATGAAGAATTTAATTGTAGTATTATTTCTATTAGCATCTGTTTGCCTGCAGGCGCAGGTAACACCAAAAATAATAACAACGCGGACGGCGGTATCAACGGGTTCTCCGGTAGCAGCAGCAAAAGTGGCTTTTCTGGCAGCTGCTACGTATGTTGGTGGTACGGACGTGAT
>JBDTPD010000310.1:0-5554 GCA_039932855.1 Chitinophagaceae bacterium
ACCATTGGAAGGTCAGCTGCGGAGGAAGCGTCGATGGTTTTTCAGTATTGCGTATCTGGTTACGACGGATAATATCCTTTGCAGTTGCTAACTGATCATCGGTAAAATATCCGGCATCGCCGAAATGACTGACCTGGTTAACAATTTCCTGGTAGCATTCTTTCAATTTAGCCGGATTAGGTACAGTAAACAGGCTTATAGGCCCTACATACTTTGATGTCTGATAGTTCAGGTTGATAAATGTTGCCAGCCCTTTATCAACAAGCGCCTGTTGCCATTTAGATGAATTCAATCCCAGCATCGTAGAAAATACATCTGCTACGATCGTATTCGTTGAATCATTACGGAAATCAGGTCCCTCCCATTGCATCATCATGTAAGGTGTTTGTGCAATAGAGGATTCTTTAATAAAGAAATCAGATTGTACCAATGGTTTGAATTCCGGGATCGGATATTTTTCATTCGGAACAAATCCACTTGATTCCCAATCGCCGAATATTTTTTTTGCCGCTGCGAAAGATTGATTATGGTCCACATCTCCGCAAATGACAAGAATAGAATTATTAGGGAAATAATATTTATTTTTAATGATCATCATTTTTTCCGGCGTAGCAGTATTGATCACATCATGATCACCGATTGGATTCTTCCGGGTAACCAGATCACCCCAGCATCTTTTCTGTGTTTCGATCCAGAGCTGAAAAAACGGATCACTTTCACCACGTTGAAATTCTCCATCTACTACCGGTCTTTCTTTCTGCATATCTTCTGTGCGATAGATGGGAAAGCGGATCGCAGCGTTCATGAATTTCAAACCTGCAGCGAGACTGTCCTTATCAAACGTAAAAAAATAATTCACTCTTTCCACGTTCGTTGTACCATTCCAGATCATTCCTAATTCTTCTGTTCTTTTGATAAAATGTTCCTGATCGGGATAATCCTTGTTGGCTTTGAAAAACATGTGCTCAAACAAATGGGAGAGACCACTGTACTCAGGTCCTTCAGTGTAGGCGCCGTTCTTAACGGCTATTTCAATTGTGGCCAGTGGAACTTTGTGGTTTTCAATCACCACTACTTCGAGGCCGTTGTCAAATTTTTGCCAGAAATAATTTTCAGGCAGTCTTGGCTGCTGCGCCATTGCAGTCACGCTCATAGCCAGCGTGGCCACAACAAACCATTTTTTATTCATAAATAGAGTTAGAGCCCGCTAAGAACAGGCAGGTTAAATAAGTCAGATTGTAGGTTACTCAACCCCAAATTAGCCAATGCAAGCTGATTCCGGCTAACAGTTTTATTTTTTATAATTTTTTTTTGGAAAAACGGTAATAGCCGCTGATATCTGGCGTCAGTTCACGAAAGAGTCGCATGGTCAGGGTGCCAGATGCTGCTAAACTCGCCGACAAGCGCAATGTTATTGTCAAAATCCAGGCGGTGCAGTTTCAGTTTTTCAATGTCTGTAATGAGTACTTTCCTGTATTTCGGATGCATGGTTCCCCCATTGCTGCTATCTCCGGATTTACCCGCAGGATTATATTGAAACATCGGATCTACCAATGTCCCGCGCGGGTACATGATACCCGGAACACCTTTGCCGCGCAGGTCAAGATCATTAGGGTGGGGAAGACCAAGTGTATGACCATATTCATGCGCTGCCGTAGTAGAACCTTTATATAAATTTTCCAGTTTGAAATAACCACTATTACAACCAAGTCCATCTACAAATGAAATATTGCCATTGGCAAATTCCTCAATCCTGAAATAATTATTGCGTGCATCAGTGTTCTCAAAAATTTCTTCCGGTAAAAGTTGTGGTTTATGTTCAGCTGTGATAGAAAACGCAACCAGTATTGCT
Organism: Chitinophagaceae bacterium; assembly: GCA_039932855.1. Taxonomy (GTDB): domain Bacteria; phylum Bacteroidota; class Bacteroidia; order Chitinophagales; family Chitinophagaceae; genus JAJKIP01. The sequence continues at coordinate 1,853 of JBDTPD010000310.1, forward strand.
TTTCCTTTCAGGGAAATGATAGTTTTTGGCTCATTCCACATGGTTTCTATTTCATCACGGATCAGTTCGGTTACTTCGGCATTGGAAGCATTGCCATAGGTAATGATGTGAGAATGGATCATTAATTTATCCCGCACATTGTCAAACTCTGCTGATCCCATCTGTTGCTTTATTTAACTGGTTATAAAAAAAGATGGAGTAGGTGGTAAGACCAAGAAAAATAACCTCTGCCAGTTCTCCCTGGTGCGGAAATACAAATGGAAAATTATGAAGCAGCAATAATCCTAAAGAAGTTACTAATAGCAAAGGAATATTTGCTCTTCCTCTTAAGCATATAATTGTTATAGGAAACATCCATTCAATAATATTATAGGCTCCTCTTGGGACAGTGAAAAAGTATTCCGCCAATATAAAAACAAGAAAAGCAAACAGGAATAACGTATCGGGTCCGGGCGTTTTCTTTTTTATCCGGTAAAAGAAAAATGATAATACAGACAACACTAAGACATACAACATCTCTGATTGACGTGAAGTAATATTGATCCCCAATCTTTTTAAATATTCATACACTGTTTGCAAACGGTAAATAGAAAACGGATGATACGCTTTTAGATTATTGACTCCTTCAATAACGGCTGGTTTTTCTATGGCTACTGCATTAGCAATAGTATGCCCATGCCCCATATGCTCATTTACATATTCCTGCATACCATTAAAATAGTCTTGCCAGGTATGAAGATTGGGTAACACAAAGATCAATGCTGCAAGAATGAGACCAGTACCAAACCCAGTCAGCCATTTTATTCTTCCATGTAATAAAAATCCTAATCCGATGATGCCGGCAAAAGGACGAAACAGCACAAAAAAACCACCGATAAATCCTGATACAAATTCATGATATTTCCATCCTCCTGTATAGCAGCGATACATCAGGGCGAATAGTAGCATATAGAAAATGTACATCTGCCCGCGTTCGATATTATATAACCAGGCATCGGAACAAACAAAACCAAGCAAGACCAACGAGGAGGCAATGAGTGTGCTATTGTTGTTTTTGTTTTTACATAAAAGAAATACGGAAAGTAATCCTGAAAGCACCAGTAATATTGTCCAGATCAATCTTACCTGAGGATAAGGTAAGATGGTCAATGGATGCATTACCCATAATACAGCAGGCGTTACTACATTTCCATTCACCAGCCTGTTTTCTTCATCCAGCGGATCGAGGAAGCGATCGCCATCTGCAGGTTTCCATTTATAAAAATAAGGAGAGTTAGATGTGCTGATCAGCCTGGCGGCAACTACTCTTGTGCGCAGATCTGCACCGCCATATCTATTTGAAAAAATAAATGACTTGAGAACGGTCATTAATACAAAACCCGTAACGATAATGATGATTATATAGCGGGAGGTTTTTGACAACGCGGGTTGTTTTTGTGAAGATAGGAGGGAATTAAGAATTATGAGTTATGAATTATGAATAGCATTCCGACAGTACATTCATAATTCATAACTCATAATTATTTATCCCTGGTAGTCCTGCTCCGTATTAATTTCCCAAATATTGTCCTTACTGCTTTTATTCGCAATAATATTTTCCACCGCCGTCATTGCCGTCAGCATAGAATGATCGGCATTGTTATATTTATGCATGCCATTTCTTCCAACCAGGAAAAGGTTGCTGAATTGATCAACGTACTCACGAATCACAGAGAAACGATTATAAGCGCCAAAATAAGCAGGATATGTTTTTTCCATGCGAATGACAGTATGATCGAGCACATCTTCACGTTCTACCAATTCTATTTCTATCAATTCTTTTACGGCAATCTTTATGATCTCTTCATCTTTTAATTGCCAGAATGCATCTTCTTTATTGCAGAAATACTCCAATCCGACCCACACTGTATCAGGGTCTTTCACCATATAAGGGCTCCAGTTATTAAATACCTGTACACGTCCTACTTTCACTTCTTTTTCCTGAATATAGATCCAGTTGTCTTCAATAAGACGGTTAGCGCGGGAAGGGTTAACGGGTTTTAATTTCTTCACTAATAAACCAACTGTAATAAAATCCCTGTATTGTAAAGCATTGGCAACAGCAGCTACTTCAGCCGGTACATTTTTATCAATACCGGCAATCAATTCTTTTACCGGCATAGTAGAAAAGAAATAATCACCAGAGAATGTTTGAGCAATATTATCTTTTGAATTAACAGCTTCAATCGACGTCACTGTATGATCATTGGTATTGATTCGGGCAACGTCCATATGATAATGGATCTCGCCACCTTTTTCCAATACGATCCGTGCCACTTCTTCCCATAACTGACCAGGCCCGTACTTTGGATAAAGAAAACGCTGGATCAACGTTGTCTCTGTATCTTTCTGTGAAATGTTTTCTTTTTTTGAAGAAGAAAATTTTTTCCTGATCGCGTGCATTACTGCTTTAGTAATGGATAATTCTTTAATACGCTGCGCGCCCCATTCGGCTGGTATCTGGTTGCACGGTACGCCCCATACTTTTTCTGTATAGTCTTTAAAGAAAGTATTGTATAAATTTTTACCAAAACGATTAATAAGAAAATCTTCCAGTGTCTTTTCTTCTTTCCTTGGGAATAAGCGGCTATAGCTATAAGAAAAAAAGATGCGGAATATTTTAGGTAGCCCGAGTTTGCGGATGGTATCTATAGAAAGTGTAACAGGATAGGTGAAGAATTTTTTCAGGTAATAAATGCGCGAAACCCTGTTTCTCACCATCATCACCTTTTCATTATCAGCATCGGTTGATTGATACTTAGATGGATCTATCGATGTTGATTGATTATGATATTGAAGTGTAAGATCATCGCCTTCTTTTTTCTCCAGCTGAAGAATATTCAGCCACCAATCCATTACCTTATCTGATTTGGAAAAAAAACGGTGACCTCCTATGTCAATACGATTGCCTTTATAATTGACTGTTTTGGATAAACCGCCAATATCACCTGTCTTTTCCAGGATGATAGGTTTGATGTCCGTCTTGTGAAGCAATTCATAGGCTGCCGTTAGTCCGGCTGGCCCTGCCCCTATAATGATCGCGGTTTTTGACATTGTTTACAGTAAATAAGGATGATCGATGGCTGATGAAGGTTCTGATAAAGTCTGCCATCTATCATCTGCTATCCGTCATCCTTGATTACGGGGCCGAAAGATAAATATTTATCGGTTAAAATATGCCTTAAAAGCATCATTGAGGCGCTCAAACTCTTTTCTGGCTGCAACACGTCCTACCAGGCCACCTGACATATAAAAATTCATGTCCCGGATAACAGTGACTTTGAAGCTGTCATTCTCTTTTGCAATAAATAAAAGCAGTTTGAAATATTTGACAAATAAACCCAGGAGGATCCGTGCTATCATACTTCCCTTGCGGAAAACTTTTTCATCCGGTGTATCCTTACGCAGCGGTAATTTCTCAGAAGAAAAAAATAAATTTAAACGATTGTCAAGCTCTTCGCGGGTGCAACCATCGATGCGGTAAGTAATGTTGTCTTTATCAAAATCAATAACGGTGCAGGTCATGGAGATAAGAGTTTGAACGAATGTATGAAATAAAAAATTATGAGTTAAGAATTATGAATTAAGAATGTGCTCAAATGGTATGGGCACATTCTTAATTCATAATTCTTAACTCATAATTCAAGTAAGTACTAATTCCTA
>JBDTPD010000311.1:0-5520 GCA_039932855.1 Chitinophagaceae bacterium
GTAAAAATAATTCTGCCAACCATTTCAAAACGATGCCGCCATTGTTGATCGCTCCGCCTCTAACATAAATATCATCTGCGAGTAAATAAGTAAATAATGGCTCATTATCTGTACGCACAGGCTTATGAACCGTCATCCTTACTGCTCCGCTCGTACCGATCGTTAATGCTGTTTCACCATGATTGATAGCGCCGCTACCAAGATTAGCCAAACAACCATCGCTTGCACCAACGATAAAAGGGATATTTTTTTTCAATCCTACTAACTTCATAAATTCGGGCAGCAATGATTGTTCTGCATGTAATGTATCAACAGGCAATGATAATTTTTCTTTAGTGATACCAGCAATCGCCAATGCATCTTCATCCCATTTTCTTTCCTGCAGATTAAATAATCCTGTAGCAGAGGCTAATGAATAATCAATGATATACTTTCCGCAGAGACGAGAGAAAACAAATTCTTTTATAGAAATAAATTTATACGCCGCGTTATATATCTCCGGCATATTATTTTTAAACCAAACAATCTTGCATAAAGGAGACATTGGGTGAATAGGAATACGCGTATGCTCGTATACATCTGCAGCGGATGGCATCTGTGAAATCTTCCATGCCTCTTTTTTACTTCGGGTGTCTGCCCAGATAATAGCGTTATACAATGGAGCGCCACTGGCATCAATCGGCAATATACTATGCATTGCCGCGCTGAAACCGATTGCAGTTATCTGCTCCTGCTGAGGAACGATTGATAGTGCTTCTTTGATAACAGTGATCACTGCTTGCAGAATGATATTTACATCCTGCTCTTCATAACCTGGTTGCGGATGAACAAGATCATATCCCTTTTTCGTTTCAAAAAAAGACTTTCCATCCCCGGTTACCACTACTGCCTTAGTATGCGTAGTGCCGATATCAATGCCAATAAAATAATTCACAAAACAGAGTTACGCTTAATGTAAAAATCCGGAAGACGATTAAAGATAAAAGTATTTTTATGGATTCCTATTCATTCACCAATAAAAAAAGCCGTTGATAATACTTATCAACGGCGTTGGATTTTATAATTCCAGTAATATTATTGTCCGTCTTTCGAGTTAACTGGTGGCTTTCCACCCTCAGGGACAAAGATCAATGCGGCAGAGTTCATACAATATCTTTTACCTGTTGGTGCAGGGCCATCGTCAAATACGTGACCAAGATGTGAACCGCTTTTACTATCAACTACGGCCCAACGGGTCATTCCAAAACTTTCATCTTTCACCAGTTTTACAGCGTCAGGATTGATCGGCGCATAAAAACTTGGCCAACCTGTACCAGAGTCAAACTTTGCATCTGAACTAAATACCGGCTCCAATGAAGCGGCAGAATAGTAAGTACCTTTCTTATAAAAATGATCGTACTTACCTGTTGAAGCTGGTTCGGTACCTTCTTCACGCAAAATGTTATACTGATTCGGACTTAAGCGTGCTCTCCATTCAGCATCTGTGAACTGCATGGGGTAAACTGTTTTGCTTGTGGCAGTCTTCGGATCAGGATATTTATTTTTGTTGCTTTGGGCATTGGTGCAACTGGCGATGAGTAACACAGCAAATGCGACGAATATAATTCTGCTCTTCATGTTTTTGATTTTGTCTATAAATAAACGTTATCAGAAGGCAAATGGTTTGCCGGGAACGAATCTTTAACAAGTCAGGTATCAGAACACGGATGACACGGATCAAAGGGATTTGCACGGATACTTTTGTGATAATATATTAGCGACAGGTATACAGATAGCATTCGACGATTTTTGTTGTCCTATAATATCTGTGTAAATCTCTTAAACCCGTGTCATCCGTGTTCCATTGTGTTTTAACAAAAGAGGCGGCAGGCCCTATTTTAGTTTAATTGTAAAGCTTGTTTCTTTTTCTACTACAAAAGAAGATTCTTTAAAGGTAGCTGCACGCATCATCGGGTATACATTATTGGAAAAACCATATCTTTCTTTGGGTATGCCAAAGAAATTTGTATCCATTTTCCCATTATCATTTTCGTCTAAAAAAATGGCAACAGCATAAGTACCCTGCGGAACGTCATCGAAAACAATAGCTACACTTTCACGTCCACCTACTGGTACTTTTTTTTGCATAACCGCTTTATCCGGTTCCCTGAAATCTGCTGCATTATTATACCAACCGATAAAAAGCGTACCGCCCTTTTTAGCGATATTACTGACTATCATTGTCTGTTTAAAACTGGCTTTGGAGGGTACCAAGAAAGGAAGAAGTAAGAAACTGCTGAAAAGTGCCAGGTTTTTCATAGGAGTAAAAATATAAATCAGGTCGCGATTTTATGGCGTTTTGTCGTTAAAAAGTTGAGGAACCCGGCGTTTAAAAGGTTAAAAGTTGAATATAGTTGTACGGGAGTGCCGTTACCAGCAGGTTTTCTTTCAAACCGGTTCAACTTTTAACCTTTAAACTGCGCTTAACTAAACCTTTCCTCAAATCGTCCTAAACTATTAAATTTGTACTTATAAATTGAAAACCTATGTCATTGTTGAATCAGAAAAACGGTAAAGGAAAAAAGAAAGCAGATAAAAAAGGTAACAGCACTACCGGCCAGGGTGGATCTAAATTTATCCAAAAACAAAAGTCTGCAGGTTTTGTAAGTAAACAACAAAATACCGGTTCACAGAGAGGAAGCTAAGAGGCAAGAGATTAAGAAATTTTGTCCCGCTTACAGCGGGATGAAATCACTCTATTTCTTGTCCCTGTCTTTGTCCTTCTTAATATTGACTCTGTAACGCAATACAGCATCATTGTTGTACATGATGTATAGCCATTCCACCAGTTCGGAATTCACTGCAAAACTATATGTAACTTTTTTTCCTGATCCTATTGCTACCGGATTGAGGTAGGCAAATGATGGATCAGTTACAAGCGTAGATTCCTCCCATAAAGAATCAGGCGCAATCGAAACATTCCGGTAAGGAACATTTGTTTCGAGTTCAAGATGTATAGTATCCCCAAGCTTTGCGTCAATAATACCCCGCGAAGGGTAATAATCCTTGATATCATATTTCACGTAAGACCTTGGCCGGAAAGGCATGTAGCGAAATTCATATAATGGCGGTGTTCTCTCGAGCAATGTCCAGCGAAGATCATCAGGGTAATGATGGCGGATGAAGTCCTGAGGGGGCGTCAGAAAATAATAGTCATCATAATACCTGATAAAATCATCATTGGAACGGTTGAGATATCCGCTGGCCCAGGTAACATCAAGTAATTGCCAGGCACTATCAATATAAACAGCATTCCAGGAATGATTGGACCGGAATTTTTGTTCTACCCTGTCCACATCTGACCGGGCATACCCGGTTATAATTTCGGCTGGTATACAAGCGTGATCACAAAGCGATTTAAATAAGCGGGAGTACCCGTCACAAATGGCCCGCCTGTTTACCAGTGTATTAATAGCTATGCGTTCAGTCAATGGTTTTAAGTCCCCGGTATCAACCTCCAATGACGCATACCCGTAAAAGAAATTAGCCGTCTTGTTTTTCTTATTTGATTTGACCATTGGTCTGTAGTAAGAAATATGTTGGGTGATCCAACGGAAAATAGCCCTGACTTTTTCTTTATCAGTATGGTAAGGAGCAGTAAGTAATTCAGATAAGGTAGCCGGATCATTGGAATTGATCCATAGCACCCTGTTGTCTATACTATCATAGTTGGCATAGGACTGGGAAAAAGCCATTCCGGTAATTAACAACAGACATATGGTGAGCGTCATTCTCATGACAGTAGTGAGGTATTCTAAAGTTATAAAAATATTCCGACAAGCTATGAGGAAATAGCAAGTAGCCGGTAGAATAAATATCCCTAATTTACCACTAGCCATTCCTTACCCACTCTTTACCGACGGAGAAACCGGTTATTGACCAGTTTTTCCATGACCTCGTCTTTCATGGTACGGCTGATCGGGATATGGTGCGAACCGATACGGATATCATTTGCTTCGATGCTGTCGATCTTTGAAGCAGCAATGATATAGGATTTGTGCGTTCTGATAAACTTGTCAGCCGGCAGGTAATCTTCTACCGCCTTAAAAGTGAGATAAGTAATGTACTTTTTATCCGTTGTATGGATGACAACATAATTCTGCAATGCTTCAGCAAAAAGAACATCATCGAAGAAAAGTTTTACAAGTTTGTTATCCGCTTTGATAAAGAAGTAATCTGAGGCAGCCGCAACCGGTTCTACACTATTTTTCTCTCTTACTTCATAGTATTCTTTTGCTTTCATTGCTGCTTTCAGAAAGCGATCAAACGATACCGGCTTTACGAGATAGTCCAGTGCATTCACTTCAAAACCCTCCAGGGCATATTGCGGATAGGCAGTAGTGAAAATAACCGGTGGCGGTTGCTGAAGTGTTTTAAAAAAATCAAGACCCGTGATCCTTGGCATCTGGATATCCAGGAATAATAATTGTATTTCGCCTTTACTAAGCATTCCTGTTGCTTTCAGTGCATTGTCATATTCGCCTGCGAGTTGCAGGAAGTCCACATCGGCAATGTATTCTTTCAACCCTTTTCTTGCCAATGGTTCATCATCTATGATTATGCATTTGATAGTCATATCAAGCCATTACAGATATCATGTCTAATACGATGTTTCCAAGTTGCTGGTCACCTTTTATTTCAAATTTTCCAGGTATGTCTTCTTTGCGTACACTTTTTGAGAAAAGCGTCCAGGCCACATCTCCGTCAATGATTGTTTCGGCAGCGATCTTACTATTATTTTCAGCAGATAATAACCACTCATCACTTGCTCGTTTTAAGAACCACTCTCCTCCCCCATTACCGGTAATTGTAGTTTTTAATACTGTTCCTTCAGGTGCTGATATGGATGATGCTGCAAATGGCCATGCATATAAAAATATATCGAGTACAGGATGATATAATTCTTTTGTAAGAATATCCCGGTTACCAACAGCATCCCGTATCTGTTGCTGATGATGCCAGTACTCCGTGTATTCACGTGCAATGTCGAACCAATTATAGGAAAATGTTTCACCTGCCCAGCTTACAGAATATATTGCCGGGCCAAACGGATCCAATTCTCCTAAAAGAATATTCCCGATCTGCCCGGCGCCTTGCAACAGTTCTATCAATAATGCAGGGCTAAGTCGTTTGGCAGCTTTAACCCAATCAGCATTTAATGTATTGAGATAATCTACCAGTTCTTCATTATTGCGGATCGGCACATTTGGTGGTGGCGCCCAGTTATCGCGTCTTATTGATATTTGCCGAATCCTGGTATCGAGCATATGCGCGGCTACATCTTTTACTACCCATTTCTTTGCAACAGTTTGCTTTTGCCAATCTTCTGCTGATAAATTTCTAAGAAACGTTAGCAGATGATTGTCCAGTACCGGAAATAAAGAAAGTACATTAATAGGCGGTTGCATATTATTCATCCAGTTTTAAATGTAATTCTACTTTATAAAAATCATTTGTATCCTCGATATGTAATGAATGCTT
>JBDTPD010000312.1:0-5516 GCA_039932855.1 Chitinophagaceae bacterium
ACACGGGATGAAATTAGCCCATGGTTTCAACCATAGATAGCAGTATTTTCAAATAAAGAATAAAATCCGTGCAGATCCGTTTGATCCGTGTCATCAGTGTTCTAAGACGCTCTATCTTTTATTTTGGTTAATGAATGGAGAAAATGCGATGGCAGAAAAATAGCCATCCTGTAAATGATGAGCTTGGGTGCACCAAGCAGCATGGAGTGGTGTTTTTTGAATAGGTGCCAGAACAATCTTTTGAATTCTTTGCGATCGCCCTGGTAGTATAGCGTAGACATCCGATGCTGAAGAAAATAGAATACTAATTTCTTTGCATCAAACTTCTTTGGTGTTTTATTATATAAGGAAGCCGGTTCTTCATAGAGATCGATCGACCTCAATTCTTCGATTGCTTCTTTCTCATTTAGTGTGGCAACAACCTTGCTGAATATTTTTTTATTATCGCTTAAAAATGTTTTACTGAAAGCACTGACAGATTTACTATCTCCGTGCAATCTGAATTTAGCGATCACATCTTCTACCTGTATCAATGAATAATGCAAGCCGGCACGCATAAACAGATCAGTGTCCATGGAGAAATGAAGACTTTCATCCAACAATCCTTGTTCATCGATTAATTTTTTCCGGAAAAAAGATGCCGGCTGTGGCATGCAGATATGTGCTGCATATCTTGTCTCGATATCTTTTAACGGAAGATTGACCGAGTAATAATTTTTGGTGTTTCCAAAATATTCAATGCGTCCATGTACGATGATCGCAGTTGGGTTATCGGTAAAATATTTTGCTATTACTGCTAAAGAACCCGGTTGCAATAAATCATCGCTATTCAGCCAATTGATGATCTCACCGGTAGCCATTCGCAATCCTTTGTTGATAGCATTGCTTTGTCCTTTATCTTTTTCCGATACCCAATAGGTGATGCGGTCGGCGTATTTCTTTATCACCTCTACAGTATTGTCGGTACTACCACCATCCATGATGATATATTCAAGGTTGGGATAGTTCTGATCGAGTACGGATAAAATTGTTTCTTCAATGAAACGTCCCTGGTTATAGGAAGGAGTAATTATAGTGATGCGGGGAAAGGATACTAAATTATCGGCATTCATTCAATTCGTATTGGGAAATTTACTTTGACAGTAATTTTTCTATTGTCAGGAAATCATAATAATCGGGACAGGAATCAGTCTAAGATAATTTCCCAATTCCAAAATTTCCCAATTCTGATTATTAGCTATGATGCTTTAAAAACTCTCTCACCTCTTTTTCATCTTCGATCAACTGGTTGATCAATTTTTTTAATGGCCAATCATAGCTCCAGTTCAGTTGCTTCTTCGCTTTTTCAGGATTACCATAGTTCTCACTGATATCTGCCGGACGGAACAATGCTTTTTCAGTTACTAACCGATCAACCGGAATATTGAGAATAGAAAAAACAAGTTCAACGATCTCGCGGATAGAAGAAGAAAAGCCAGAACAGATAATATAATCATCAGCGATCTCCTGCTGCATGATCAGCCACATAGCGTTCACGTATTCGGGTGCATATCCAAAGTCCCTTCTGACATCAATATTACCAAGCGCCAGTTTGCCTTCACCATGTTCATGTATTTCCAATGCTGTCTTAATGATCTTCTTGATGACAAAAGTATTTTGACGCAACGCTGATTCATGATTAAAAAGAATACCGCTGGTAGCAAATAAATTATATGCCTGGCGGTAGTTTCTTACCATCCAGTAGCCGGTTGCTTTTGAAATAGCATAAGGGCTTTGTGGATTGATAACGTTTGTTTCATTGATCGGCAATGAAGTGACTTCACCAAACATTTCACTACTCGATGCCTGGTAAAATTTAAGCGATGCTTTTGATAACCGAATTGTCTCGAGCAAGTTCAGCGTAGAGATAGTATTATAATTCACGGTAGCAATCGGCTGTACAAACGAAGCCGATACGGAACTCTGTGCTGCCAGGTGATACACTTCATCGGGCTGAATGGATTGTATCACCCGAAAGATCTGCGACATATCGGTAAGGTCACAATCCAGTAACTCTACCTGGTCCGCAATTTTTAAAAACTTTAATCGCCACAATCCATCTCCCTGGTTGCTTCTGACCAGTCCGTAAACTTTATAGTTTTTGGAAACTAATAAGCGGGCGAGGTAAGCGCCATCCTGTCCTGATATACCGGAAATGATCGCCTTTTTCATCGCATAATTTTTTTATAGACCTCAATATGACCCTGGGCAGTAGCATCCCAGTTAAACTTTTTGGCTTGTTCTATTCCAGCTTCTGCCATTCGTTTTCGTTGTGTATCATTTTTCACTAAATCCATCAATGCGTTTTGCATATTTCTTTTTGTAAAAGGATCGAAGTACGCTGCAGCATTGCCTCCTACTTCAGGCAAGGAAGAATTATCACTCAACAATGCCGGGCAACCACATTGCATAGCTTCCAATACCGGTATACCAAATCCTTCATAGAGTGAAGGAAAAATAAATACCATCGCTTTACTATACAACTGGCTTAAGAATACATCGCTGACATGTGAGTAGGAAATTACTTTGTCAGCAATACCCAATTTCTTCAACGTATTCATTTCATCAGCATTCATTGGTCCACCACCAGCTACTACCACTGAAATATTTTCCTGGGAAATTACCGGAGCGGCTTCCTGGATAAAAGCGTTGAAATTTTTATACGCAGAGCGACTGCCAACAAACAAAAAGAACTTTTCAGGAATACTATCCATGTCGGCTACACGAGGCGCTTGCTTTACTTCTGGCTCAAATCCACCCGACAAATAAACCGTGGTGATCTTCTCCGGCGCTATTTTATAAAACTCAATGATATCTTTCCTGGTATTTTCTGAGATTGAAACAATATGATCTGCTGCGAGTATGAGTTTCTTTTTCCAGTCCAGCACTTTTTGTGTCAGCACCGTATTATCATTGAATTTCTCATTAGTTAAGTCATATACGGTCAGCACCAATGGTTTTTTACCCAAATAAGAAAGAAAGTATGGATCGTAATAGGTTGGATGAAAAATATCAGGCACTCCCTTCTTCAATAATTTATTGGAATAAGGCCGATTGATCTTTTCATTAATAATCTTTAATGCACCAAGCTTCCCTTTGAAGTGTAATTTTTTTAAGACGGACTTATTGGATAACCAGGCAGTGCCTTGTATATAAGTATTGTAAGAATGCCGGCAGCTAAACAGCACATCAACTTCTTTACTTTTCTCTAATCGCTGTAATACTTCAATGAAATAGCGGGAAATACCGCCGTTGATCTGCCAGTCGAATATTTGGGTATCGAAGAGGACCTTCAAAGTTGAAAGGGTTTGAGTTAGAGAAAGCTATTAGCTTTTAGCGGTTAGCTATTAGCTCTTATAGTTAGGGTTTGCGTTTGCGTTATTTTTTTGAACACGGATGACACGGATTAAAAGGATCTGCACGGATTTTTTAATACACGGGATGAATTAGCCTATGGTCTCAATAATGGAGTGGCAGTATTTTCTAAATAAAGAATAAAATCCGCGTACATCCTTTTAATCCGTATCATCCGTGTACTAAGCTTTATTTGTAAAAAACTTTACGGATTAATTTTTCTATTCCAATAGCACGCAATCCTTTTTTTATAAAATCAAATGGGCCACCGCTGAGAAATATTTGTTTCCAGGATTTATTTACCTGTAATGTCAATCCTTTAATAGCGCTTTCGTTGTTAGCGATCGATTCTGGATCGCCCTGTAACAATGGCACCAGTTTGTTACGCATTTTTATTTCTTCTCCGCGCATATATGTTGGGTCCTTACTCATATTATCAGGGTGCCAGCGCACCAATGAATAAGTTTCCAGTGTATCGTGGTAATAAAAATTGGCGTTAGCAATAGCACAACGCAACAGGAAATGATAATCCGCTACGGCGCTGATAGAGTTATCAAACAATCCAACCTTCTCAACTATTCCGCGGCGAAACAACGGACTACTCAGGTGAGAAAAATTTCCTTTGAGCACCTTTGCAAGAAATCCCCGACCCGGTCCACTTACTTTCGGCATCCATTCTTCCTGTGGTCCCCAATAAGTCAATTGTCTATCGGCTGGATCATAAGGATCTTTTGTAAAATATCGAACGCTGCCATAGACAACATCTACTTCAGGACGTGCAGCAAATATTTTTAACTGCTCATCAAATTTTCTTTTTTCCAAGAGATCATCTGCATCGAGAAACTGTATGAAATCACCTTTCGCTTTTTCTAATCCGCGATTGCGGGATGCACCAAGGCCGGTATTAGGAAAAGTATAGCAGGTTACCCGTGCATCTTTTTGAGCACATGCGTTCACCACCTCTTCCGTATTATCTTTTGATCCGTCATTCACAACAATAATCTCGATATCCTTATAGGTTTGTTGAAGAATACTATTGATCGTATCCGCGATAAGGTGCCCGTAATTGTAGCAGGGAATGATAACAGAAACCATAATGAGGAAGCTATCAGCTATTAGCCAGTAGCTATTATTTTTTGAACGGTAAATACTAAGGAAGAATTTTTTCTCAAGACAACACCAGCAGCTAATAGCTGACAGCTTCCCAACTTACACAACAGTAAGTGATCGTGCTTTCTCTTTGCTGTCGTATTCGAAATATTTTTTAAAGGCCAGCACAGGTTTTTCAATGATGATCCATGAAAACCATGATACGGCTAGCAGAATGATTGAATTGATACCAAGCATAGCGAGGTAACCCAATTTGTGAGGAAGCATATCTACTGCATTGGTATGGAAAACTCTTTCAAGAATTTTTGCGGTGGTATAGGGAATAAGATTGTGATAGAGATAAATACCATAACTGATCTTACCAATAAAGATCAATATGCGGTTGTTCCAGATAAAACTGAATGCCAGCTTACCCGATGTTCTTTTATAAATAATATAAGTAATGGTATATAAAGTAAGCACCGAAATAACAGTACGGAGCAGAGGCATGACCTCCCATCTTTTTTGCATAAATCCTGCTACGAATAAAACTGCTGCAATGACTGCTGCTATTCGTAACCTTTTATAGAATGTCGGGATCATTTGAGGATTGAAGACAAGATACCAGGCGAGCAAGGCTCCCATACCAAAGGCATCAAAACAAGTCATCGTCAATATATTTCCCATATCATTATTGATGAGCAATACCTGGCTGATGACGCCGATAGCTATGAAAGAATAAATGACATGGATCAAGTATTTTTTATTCACAAATAGCATCAAACTTGGCCAAAGCAGGTAAAATTGTTCCTCGACCGCCAGTGACCATAAGTGAGAAACTATGCCGATGCCGTTCCAACTACCACGACCAAAGTAATAAAAATTAGAAGTATAAGTCAGGAAATACGGGTAGGAAGTGCCTATATCTGTCCCTGAATGATCCTGGAAAATAAGCAGTACAATAATGACCAGGTAGTAGATCGGGAATATGCGGAGGGTACGGCGGATATAAAAGTTCTTCAACACACTTTTCT
>JBDTPD010000313.1:0-5514 GCA_039932855.1 Chitinophagaceae bacterium
TCTGCCTTCATTAACCTAGATTAACATTAAACCCAACCTAATTAACCCAGTTTCATTTCCTGTAAGAATATTTTCGTAGCTGTAAATCAAAACAAGCTATGAGAAAAGGTCTGCTGCTAATCATCCTGATCACACTGGCCATATCAGGGATGGCACAAAAAAATGGAAGTATCAAAGGGGTAGCCTGGGATACGCTCGCCAAACAAGCCGTGACTTCGGCAACCATTTCCGTTTTAGATAAAAAAGATTCTTCACTCGTTACATTTACCATGACGGATAATGGGGGACACTTTGAATTAAAGGGTATTCCTAATGGCGACTACCGCCTGCTCATTTCTCATGTAAACTATCATAACAGCAATACTGTCTTTACCATTCGGGAGGATAACAAAAACCTTGACATGGGAAATATCGCTATGACCGATAAAAATAAAGTGTTGGAAGAAGTAATTGTAGAAAGCGAAGCACCACCTGTGACGCTGATCGATGATACTATTCAGTATAATGCCGGTTCTTTTAAAACACAACCCAATGCCAGTGTAGAGCAGTTGCTGAAAAAACTTCCCGGTGTTAAAGTAGAAAAAGATGGTACCATCAAGGCGCAGGGAGAAAAAGTGAGCAGGGTACTGGTAGATGGCAAAGAATTTTTCGGAACTGATCCAAAGATCGCGACAAAAAACCTGCCGGCTGACGCCATTGATAAAGTACAGGTATATGATAAGCAAAGCGACCAGGCACAGCTAACCGGATTTGAAGATGGCAATTATGAAAAAACGATTAACCTGAAACTGAAAAAGGATAAGAAGAAAGGTGTATTTGGTAAAATAAGTGCCGGCGGCGGTACCGATGACCGATATGAGGGAAGATTCAACGTTAATTCATTCAAAGGCGCCCGACAGGTATCTGCGATAGGAATGGGAAATAATACTAATGCAGAAGGATTTTCTTTTATGGACATCCTGAATTTTTCAGGTGCGCTCAACCAGTTCAAACAAGGTGGTAATATGAATCTCAATCTTTCGGCAGATGAAGCAGGATCACTTGGACTCGGCGGACAAAACAATGGCATCAATACTGCCTGGGGTGGCGGATTTAATTACAATAATATCATTGGTAAAAATCTTGACTGGCAAAGCAGTTATTTTTATAACCACTATAACCCAAAAGTGCAGAGTCATATTCTTCGTCAAAACTTTCTACCCGGTACCTCTACGTTTTATGAACAAAACGCCGTGACTGATAATATTAATAATTCCCACCGCCTGAATCTGAATCTTCTTTATCAATTGGATTCTTCAAGCACGCTCCGCGTTATTCCTAATTTCAGTTACCAGGAAACAAATAATATTTCTGCTACCAATTATAAAACGTGGTCAGAAGAAGGAAACCCGATCAATGATGGATTCAGTAATAATAAAACGAATAGCAAAGGGTTCAACTTTAAGAATGATATTATTTACCGGAAAAAATTTGCCCGCAAAGGCAGAACGTTATCGCTAACAATGACAACAATGCTGAACAACAGCGATGGGAACGGGAATCTTGAGTCAATTGTCAATTATTATAATCCTAACGGTTCACGGTCTCATAGCGATTCACTTAACCAGGTAAATACAAACAATGCTGACCTGCGCGGGTACAATGCGAGAGCGATATACACTGAACCGATCTGGAAAAAAAGCTTACTTGAATTCAGTGCCGGTAAAAGCGATACAAAAAGCACTTCTGACAAACTAACCTATGACTATGACAAGACAAGCGGCAAGTATGACAATGTAAATGCTTTGCAGAGTAATAATTTTGAAAACACGTACGGCTATACAAATGCTGGTATCCGTACACGTACACAACGAAGAAAGTATAGTTATTCGCTGGGCGTCTACTGGCAGCAGGCAGAACTACAGGGAAAAATTATCAGTGGCACAAAAGATTCGGTGATCTCCAGGAATTTTAAAAACTTATTACCGGTAGCCACATTCAAATATAATTTCAGCAAGTTCAAAACATTGTCTGTGAATTATAGTACGAGTACCAATCAACCGAGTATGTCGCAGTTGCAACCAGTGCCTGATGTCAGCAATCCGCTTTATATAAGGGAAGGAAATCCATTTCTGAAACAGGAATACGTTCAGTCATTTCGTACAAGTGTGAATTTACTCAGCCCCTATAAGAACAAGAACTTCTTTTTCTTCATGAATGGAAGTACTACGCAGAATAAAATTGTGAATTATGATTTAATCGATGTGGTAACTGGTGTAAGAAGAACGCGTCCTGTAAATGTGAATGGTGTTTTTAACCTGAATGGAAATATCAGCTATAGTGTACCTGTACACTTCCTGAAAGGAACGGTAGAGTTAAGCAGTTTTATCAATTATAATAAGGGAAAACAATTTGTCAATACTATCGGGAACACGATCAAAACGATAACGATGGGTCCGGAGTTACGATTCGAGATTAATCCTACTGATAAACTGAACCTGGGTATTGGCGCCAGCTATAATTATAACAATGCTCATTATTCCATAGAATCTACAAGTAGCAACAAGTATTTTTCACAGGAATACAATGCGTCGGCAGATTGGCAACTGCCTATGAACTTCTATTTTGGGACCGGCCTTGTGTACACGATCAATAGTCAGCGTGCAGAAGGTTTCAACAGCAAAGTGCCGTTATGGAATGCCAGTATCAGCAAACAGTTCCTTAAATACAAGCGCGGTGAGCTCAAGCTCAGCAGTACTGATCTGCTGAACCGCAACCAGGCTGTTACCCGCACGACCAATCAGAATTATATCGAGGATAAGGAAGTGAATACGCTACGTCGTTTCTTCCTGCTCACTTTTACGTACAGCTTAACTAAGACCGGGTTAAATAATGGAAAGAGTGGCCAGCGGGTTATTATGAGATGATGGGGGTTAAATCGTTTAACGGTTTAAGGGTTTAATGGTTTAAAAGGAACAGTTTGCAGGAAGTAATTGCTTCTTCATTTAGTCCTTTTGAACCATTAAACGTTTTAAACAATAGTAACGTTCTTCCTTTTTCCCAAATAATTTCCTAAGTTGTTCTCATAAACCTGTCCAATGATAGTCGTCCTGGTCATTTTAGCCAGTGTCTTACTAATTGCTTGTATACCCACATCGGGTCAATTATCGTTTGTCAACGATAAAGCAATTCCTTTAAAAAGAAAGAGAGAGTTGAATGATTATTCACTTAAAATAGTGGGTGATGATTTTTCTGTGTTTGATATTAAAAAGGTCGTCAATGCAGGAGTTGTGCGTCACCAATCGAAACCTTTTTATGCCTGATACTATTTATCTTCAACATGTTATTATTGATTCTTTAAGTTTGGACACAATTACTCATAAACTTGAGATGCTTCAAAACGGTGTATCAAAAATCACCTCTTCAACGACAATAGCTATTTGGATTTCTTTCGTAGCAGCAGTTGTAGGTGGCGTACTTGTCTGGATTGGACAAGCTATAGAAAGGAATACCAGAAAGAAAACAGAAATGAAAAATAGTTCATTGGAAGTTTATGCTTACTGTAGAAAACTTGAAGCGGAAATGAGAAATAATTATCGAGAACTTGCTATGGCTAAAGTTCATGTCGCTTATTGGTGGCATGCACATCAAGGCGGAGGAATATACATGCAAAAATATTATGAAGAGCATTTAAGAAGCCAAGCATTTGCAAGAGAGGTTGAAAAAAATATTGGAAATACAAAAGCTGCATACATTGGGCATGTCAGAAAATTTCAAGCCTTAATACCATTAGATGATTCTATTGATAAACAACTTGAAACAATTTCGGAATTAACAAATGAAAAAGCTAAAGATTATGATATTTCAATATCTCACGAAAAAGTTCGTCATGAGCTAGTTGAACCCGATGAAAAAGAATTACGAGAAATCTATTACAAAAACCTTATTACTTTTAAAATAGTTAACGACAAACTGCAAAAATTACTTAAAGCTTTGTAAGGGAAACGCACAACAGTGGGTTTGGCGCAAACCTGGTTGCATCAAAGTAGAACTGTCCTAAATTTAACCGGCCTGCGTCAGGCCCTGCCGTTACCGGCAAGGCTATGACGACTCTGCTAACTTGAGACAGACTGCGCAAATCAAATATTTCACAGCACCACTTCTTCACTATGATAAATAAAGTAGAACGACTTGTCTCAATTGGAAAATTCCGGAACTATCAAGCGGCAGGACAGGTTAATTTCCATAAGCTAACATTAATATATGGTGACAATGGCGGGGGCAAAACAACGCTGACTTCCGTTTTGCGTTCCTTGACAACAAATAATCCTACCATTGTCAGAAGCAGAATTTCTACAAATCATACAGCACCTCAAGCGGCTCAAATAACTCAAACTGGGACACCTAATACCTTTCATACTTTCGGTACGACAGGTTGGACAACGCCTTTTCCTGACATTGAGATTTTTGATATTCACTTTGTCAATGAAAATATCTATTCTGGTTTTGACTTTAATGATGAACATAAAAAGCAACTTCATCAATTTGTAATAGGCGCACAAGGCATTGCAATACAAAATCAAATTGAGCAAAACAAAACAGACAAAGCAACATCAAGACAAAATCAAACAGCAATTGAATTGCAGTTGATACAACAAGTGGGCAATAATTTAACTGCTGATTTAATCACTTCTTTTCTTGCAATTCCCGCCACCCAAGCCACTGGGATTGACCAACTAATTACAACGGCAGAAGCAACATTGGCAAGTGCAAATGCGAATTCAATAATTCAAACATTACAGACCCTCACTCCCCTAACCCGAATAAATTCGGGAATAAACTTTGCTTCTCTTATCACAGACTTACAGATAACTTCACAAGCAATTCAAGATGCAGTACTGCAAACATTGTTTTCAACTCATTGTCAAGATTTAGTAGCTAACTCAATTGATGCACCTGAAAATTGGTTGCAGAAAGGATTTGCGTATATAGACAGTAAACAAGCGGCAAACGAGACTAATATTTCTTGCCCATTCTGCAAACAGCCTGTTGACAATAACATTGAAATCATAGGTGCATATGCAACTCAATTTAATGCGGAATTTAATTCTTTGGTTAAGCGACTTCAAACTCACTTGACTTCACTTCAAAATTTCAATTTGGAGGCTGCAATTCAAGCAATTAACAATATCAATCAGACAAATACAGGGAGAATTACTTCGTGGACTACACACCTTCCAAATACCGTTCAGCCACCAGCCTTTAACACTATTGCCGATGAAAGTGTTTTAAGAGCAGAGTTTCAAGGCTTGATTGCTTCAGTCCAACAAAAACGGCAAAATCCAACAGTAGCAGTGGGTACCGCCACCGCTACTGTATTTCAATCCTCAGGACAGGCTATTAATACAAATATTGACAGCTACAATCAAAGTGTTACAACTTACAATACTGCAATAACAACTTTTCGTTCAGGAATTCAGACCATCGCAAATGCACTGCTTGAAGTTGAGAGATTGAAAAGAATAAAAAAGAGAT
>JBDTPD010000314.1:0-5503 GCA_039932855.1 Chitinophagaceae bacterium
TATCACAAACCGAATGGCACACGGTGGTATTATGGAGAGGACTTGCAGAACTTGCACAAAAATATTTACACAAAAGCAGTCTTGTTTATATCGAGGGTCGTTTGCGCACCCGCAGTTGGGAAGATAAAGATGGCAACCGCAAATTTGCTACTGAGGTAGTAGGAGACAATCTTATCATGCTCGATAAACGCATGGATGTTGGTACGCCTCCTGCTGACGGTGGAATAGAAAATATTGGTGGCACCGATACACCAGCGATTGGCGATCCCTCGGAAAATCTCCCCTTTTAATTAACTACGTGTAAGTTAGATGCCTGAGATTCACGGGCGCATAGGTTACACATAGTTGGCCATACAACACATTTAAACAATAACTTTGCCCGGAATAAAAGGAACAGGTTGAAAGACCGGTTCCTGATCTGTATTAAACAGATCGATCTGTAAATTAAAACCATTGAATTGGAAAGCCATTCGGTTATCAGTTTTGCTGGACTCAAACTCTCTTTTACTTACCTGGTAGCTAATACACAGAGCATTACCCTGCTTGTGCTTTTACTGGCGGTTTTATTAGTGCTCACCTTCGCTATCTCAGGAGCTGAAGTTGCTATCTTTTCTCTCAGCAATAAAGATATCAATACACTGAAGACACGTCAGCAACATGCTGCTGCCAAACGCATCATCAACTTTCTGGAAGAGCCGAAAGAAGTATTCGCTTCCCTTCTTATCGCCAGCATTTTTATTAATATATCTATTACTGTATTGACAAATTTTCTCATCAGTCAATATATGCCCTATGGATCAATGGCATTATTTGGAAGAGGTCCCGGTGGTGAATTATGGAACTATGCGCTGGAAGTATTGATACGTGTTGGTATCATCGGTTTTATATTAGTATTCTTTGGACAAATATTACCGAAGGCATGGGCCACTCAAAATAATATCCGGTTTGCCTATGATTGGGGTGTGGTAGTTGAAGGTGTGCATCTCGTATTGCGCCGCATCAGTAAATGGGTGGTATCATTGGCAAATGGAATAGGCAGACGTCTTGGTGCCGATCGCTCCGAAGCGATCAGTATAAAAGAACTGGATGAGGCCATTGATATAAAAACAGATGAAGAAGCATCGCCCGAAGAAAAAAGTATCATGAAGGGTATTGTGAAATTTGGAGGCATTTCAGTGAAGCAGATCATGAGCAGTCGTCTCGAAGTAAACGGCATTAGTCATACAGCTTCTTTTGGTGAATTGAAACAAAAAGTGCAGGAACTTCATTATTCAAGATTGCCTGTGTATAAAGGAAATCTTGATGAGGTAGTTGGCATCATTAATACGAAAGATCTTATTTCATTTTTAGGAGAAAATGATGGATTTGATTGGGGCTCTCTCATGCGCCAGCCATATTTTGTTCCTGAATCAAAACTGATCTCGGACCTGTTACGCGATTTTCAATCAAAGCATGTACACTTTGCCGTAGTAGTAGATGAGTTTGGGGGCACCAGTGGTATCGTCACTATGGAAGATGTGATGGAAGAAGTGATCGGTGATATCCGTGATGAATTTGATGACGAAGAAAATACTAACCGCAAGCTGGATGAACATACCTATATTTTTGAGGGTCGTACCATGATCCATGATATGTGCAAGGCAATGCAACTGCCCATGGATACGTTTGATACTGTGAAAGGAGAAAGTGAATCAGTTGGCGGCCTTGTATTGGAGGTAGCTGGTGAATTTCCAGCTGTGAACGATGTAATCACCAGCGGACATTTTTCTTTTACAGTACTGGAAATATATAAAAACAGGATTCAGCAATTGAAAGTAACAGTAAGTCCTGAATCATAATGAATTTATTAAAATGATGAACCGGAATATTTTTTTCTTTCTTTTACTGTCAGCCAGTTTTCTTGTTGCCTGCAACAGTACGTATACTTATAAGAAGAAAGGCTATTTCAAAATAGATTTTCCGGAGAGAAAGTATCAACTTTTTGATCAACCAGGTTATCCCTACAAATTTGAATATCCTGTTTATGCCAATGTTATTAAAGACAGTTCATTTTTCGGAGAGGCTACTGAAAATCCATGGTGGATCAATGTTGACATTCCTCTTTTCAAAGGACGGATCTATATCAGCTATAAACAGGTAGGTAAAAATAATTTTGACTCTCTGGTTAGTGATGCATTCAAGCTGGCTTACAAACAACATGCAGATGTGGCTACAGCTATTGAGCCAACTACCTTGAGTACACCCAATGGCATAGACGGAATGTATTTTTCATTGGGTGGTAATACTGCTACTGCTAACCAGTTTTTTCTGACAGACTCTACCAGTCATTTCCTCAGGGGATCCTTATATTTTTATGCTACTCCCAATGCCGACTCTATGGGTATCGTCAATGATTTTCTTAAAAAAGATGTCGAGCACCTGATCAACACGCTGCAGTGGAAATAAACGAGGATGAATCCAGATCATCATGGATTTCACGGATTTTTTCCAAATCAATGTTGATTTTTAGACTGTAAAGACTCAAATCTGTGAAATCCCTTATAATTTTTCCAATCCGTGTTATATTTAGGGGACTTAACTTCTCCTCCATGCCACACTTTAAAAAATCGTTTCTCCTTTTATTCTTTAGCATAGCTTTTATTACGGCAAAATCTCAATCGGTCGGGGATATTGATTCGATGAAAATACAATTTTCCAAAGCAACAACAGCTGCCGAAAAAGTATACTGGCTCGACCTGCTGTCCCGCACCATGATGAACGTGAGCCTGGAGCAGGCAGATAAATATGGGAAGCAACTTATCGAAGTAGCTGAGGAATCAAGGGATCGGAAGTTGATGATCAAAGCATATAATTCTAACGGTACCAGGTATGGATATTTTGGAGGTAATAAAGATAATACCAACAAGTCGATAGGATACTTCAACCAGGCACTCGATATTGCCAAAGAAAATAGAATGGATGAAGAGATCGGCCTGACTATGCTGAATCTCGCCGCTGCTACATTGGCTGTACCTGATAAAGACAAAGCGCTGAGTTATATCAACCAGGCGTTCTCTATCATCAGTACACTTAACAATGATAGTCTTAAGGGAGCTGCACACAATGCATATGGCGATGCTTACCTCGTCGGAAACGATAAAATTCTTGCTTTACGTCATTACTTTTCAGCTCTTCGCATTGGGGAAGACATACATAATATGTCATTGGTCAGGCAATCCAATATTAATCTTTCAGGATTTTATTCGAGTATTGAAGATTATGATAAGGCAATAGACTACTATACTACTGCCAATCAGAATCTGAATGAAATAAAGCAAAAAAATACCAGGTACATGCGTGTCATTGATATGAATAGTATTGGCGGCTTGTATGCACAAAAGAAAAGTTATGATATCGCTATCAGTTATTTTGAACGATCACTGGCAATTGCTGATTCATTAAAATTTCCTACTATTAAAATACCAGCGTATGTCAGTTTGCTGAATCAATACCTGCGAATGGATCAGCCTGCAAAGGCGCTTACGTATTTTAATTCTTCAGCCGGACAGAGTTTGCAAAAATTCCTGAGCGACTTCGGATTTGCCGGTGTTATTGACCAGGCATATGCGGTTATCTATGCAGAAATCGGAAAGTATGATAGCGCTCAATTTTATTTCGATAGGGCTGCTCCGTTTTTTCTGAATTCAGCAAACCCTGTTTCAAAAATGAGTTACCTGGCGCAGCAAGCCAACCTGTATAAAAAGACAAATCAGAATGATAAAGCCATTAGTATGTGGTTACAGGTAAGTGATATCGCTGCAAAAACCAGTCAGCTGGAGTCTACTCAAAAAGCAGCAAAGGAACTTGATTCATTGTATTTAAAAACAGGCAACTTTCAATTTGCGAGTCAATACAATTCTATTTACTATCAGTATAAGGATAGCGTTGCTAAATTGAATAAAGAAAAAGAATTGGCACAGGTAGAGGCGGCAGATGAACAATTAAGATTAGAGAAATCTGAAAAAGAAAAAGAAGAAGCAAAACATAAGCGTTTTTATCTTCAATATCTCGCTATCACCATCGGTATTACGGCATGTTTTGTAGCACTGGTCATTCTTGGAATGTTTAAAGTGTCGGCAGGCACCATCAAAATGATTGGCTTCTTTGCGTTCCTGATGTTCTTCGAATTTATCTTTCTCATTTTTAAGAAAAATATTTATTCTATTACCGAAGGTGAGCCATGGAAAGATCTTTTATTTATGATCGCTCTTGCTGCCATTCTATTACCGCTGCATCACTGGCTGGAGCATAAGGTAATCCATTATCTCACCTCCCACAACAGGCTGACAGATGCAGGAAAACGACTGCGGATGCGACTTTTCAACCGGAAGGACTCCGATAGCTGAAGAAGTTTATCTTTGTACAAAATGACAAAACGTGATAGTAATCGATAACATACTGGTGAGTGAGGATGTAGTGGAAAAACAATTTGTCTGCGATCTCAGCAAGTGCAAAGGTGGATGCTGCGAAGAAGGTGATGCCGGTGCGCCATTAACTGATGAGGAACTCGAACTGGTCGTTAAATACTATGAACAGGTAAAAC
This sequence comes from Chitinophagaceae bacterium, assembly GCA_039932855.1. Classification (GTDB taxonomy): domain Bacteria; phylum Bacteroidota; class Bacteroidia; order Chitinophagales; family Chitinophagaceae; genus JAJKIP01. Next base: position 4,583 of record JBDTPD010000314.1, read on the forward strand.
CTTACCTCCCTGCAGCAGCAATCGCTGAAATTGAAAGAAAGGGAAAATATCAATACGATCGTGAATTTGGCTGGGTAACTCCCACACTTCCCAGCGACAATGAAATATGTGTATATGGATTTCGTGATGAAAAAGGAATGATTAAATGTTCCTTTGAGCAGGCATATTATGCAGGCGTCATTCCCTGGAAAAAACCGATCAGCTGTCACCTGTACCCTATCATCGCTTCCAAAGGCAAGCATGGTGATTATGAACGCGTCAACTATGAGCCGAGAGAAACATTGTGCAAGCCTGCCTGTGGCCTTGGTAAAAAATTAAAAGTGCCTGCCTACGAGTTCCTCAAAGAAGCATTGATCAGGAAATACGGCGAAGATTTCTATAATGCGCTTGATCGTATTGCCAAAGAGGAATTTACTTCCGCAAAGTGATTCTCTGACTTTGCCCCCCGGAAATACCACGAGAAATGAAAGAAAAAGCTCACCCGTATATGTTAATGAGGGTTTGTGGGTCATTATCCTCCAAAAAGAGTAGTAAAAAATAAAGTTCCCTAATTACATTTGTAACATGTCTGATACATCTGCATCGTTTATTGCTAAAAGCACCGAGAAAGCAGCGGATAGGGAACACCGCAGGAAGATCAATTTCAATATTGGTAAATACAATTCGGTAGTTCCAAAAGGCAAGGAACAATTCAGTGATGTACATCTGGCCCGCGAAAAAGCGAAGAATATTAAATGGAAAGCGATCGAAACATTGGATCAGCAACTGGAAATGTTTGAATCAGCCATAATGAAACGCGGCGCCAAAGTGATCTGGGCCGAAGACGCAGAACAAGCTCTTGCAGAGATCAAGAAAATATGTGATGAGAAGAATTGTAAAACGATCGTGAAAAGCAAAAGCATGGTTACTGAAGAATTAAAA
>JBDTPD010000315.1:0-5497 GCA_039932855.1 Chitinophagaceae bacterium
GTAGAAACGATCTTATATAATTATGGCGAACCATTCTTCGATAGTTCAGCTATCCCCAGTTATTATGTAAGTCGCGAAGCAAAAAAATACCTGACCGTAATTTTGAATGGAGATGGTGGTGATGAATTGTTTGGTGGCTATCGACGCTATTTACCTTTTGCCCGCTATGATTTTTTCAAGCCCGGTTTTATCATCAACAAGGCTTCTTCGCTATTATATCATATGCTTCCCGCTTCGCATAACAAGCGGAATAAATACAATTACCTCGTTCGTCTTGTCGACTTTGCCCGTAAGAAAGGCGTACACGTTTATCTTTCTTCCACACTCGATGTATTTGAGGGTATGGAACAATACCTGACTATTGGTGATGCTGCTCTGCAACCGATTTGCGACGACTTTGATCGCATCAATCGTTCACCATTAACAGGCGTACAGAAAATGCTCAACCTCGATTTCGATCATATCCTTACTTCCAATTTATTGGTAAAAATGGATATCGCTACTATGGCACATTCACTCGAGGGTCGCAGTCCATTGCTGAGTAAAGAAATACTGGAATACGTACCTGGTCTCCCTGATAATTTTAAAACTAATGGGGGACAAACAAAATACATTCTTCGTAAGCTTGCCGAAAAATATCTACCCGGTGAACTTATTCATCAGCCAAAACGTGGGTTTGAAATACCATTGAAGAAGTGGCTCGATGGAGAATTGAAAGACATGGTCGCTTCTTATATTCTTGATCCAAATGCGTATTGCCGCAACTTCGTAAAACCTTCGTTCATCGAAAATTTATGGAATGGCAAGATCAGCGTTGGTGGTGAGAAAAGAGCTAAGATGCTTTGGACCATGTTTGCGCTGGAAGTATGGTATAAGAAATGTTATCTTCTAAAATAATTATTTGTATAAATGTGGAATGATGAATTATGAGTTATGAATGTTTCGCCACATTCATAACTCATAATTCATCATTTTTAATTTTTAGAAATGCCGAAATTGATCCGCCTCACAACCGCTCCGCTTTCTTTAAAATACTTATTGCCTGGTCAGATGCGCTATATGCGTGAGAATGGTTTTGATGTATTGATGGTCAGCAGCGATGGTCCCGAACGCGAAGAAGTGATCCGCAATGAAGGATGCCGTCACCAGATCATACCAATGACCAGGAAGATCACTCCCTTTGCTGATCTGCGTTCATTGTGGTTGTTGTATAAGTTATTTAAAAAAGAAAAACCGGATATCGTTCACTCGCATACGCCAAAAGGTGGTTTACTCGCTATGCTTGCAGCAAAGATGGCGGGTATAAAAATTCGTGTACATACCATTGCTGGTTTACGTTTCATGACTGCCAAAGGATTTACAAGAAAAGTATTGGTGTCAATGGAAAAGCTAACGGCAAAAGCTGCTTCTAATGTATGGCCGAATAGTTTCTCCTTGCTGGAATATATCAAAACGAATAAACTCGTCAATCCAAAAAAACTGGAAGTGATCAGTCTTGGTTCCAGTAATGGCATCAATCTTCAGCGTTTCTCCGCATCAGCTTTGCGCCCGGAGAAGATGAGTGAAATAAAAAAATTGATAGCGTATGATGAAAAGCTGATCTATTTTTTATCTGTCGGTCGTATCGTTCATGATAAGGGAATGGATGAATTGCTCAATGCATTTATCGGGGTACATAAACAAAATGATCATACGCGTTTATTATTAGTCGGCGCCTTTGAGGATGAACTGGATCCTATCAGCGATAATGCAAGACAGATATTAAAAACACATCCGGCTGTCATACAAGCAGGATGGAATGATGCAGTAGAATATTTCATGCATTTCTCCTATGCATTGGTACATCCATCTCACCGCGAAGGTTTCCCCAATGTATTGATGCAGGCAGGCGCCATGTATTGTCCGGTCATCGCTTCCCGTATCGAAGGCAATGTCGATATCGTTGATCATGAAAAGACCGGCCTTCTCTTCGGGGTTATGAATGAAAAAGAATTACTCCAAAAACTCGAACAATCTCTCGCGCAACCCGCGCTCATGAAAGAATACGCCAATAATCTTCGTCAAAAGATCGAGCAGTATTTTGATCAGAAAATGGTGCATCGGAAGATGAAAGAGCGTTATTTAGAACTGCTGAATAAGTAGGCAGTCTGCAGTCGCCTACTGATTTTAGAAAATACTTTTATTTCTTCGATACATATAAGACACATTCTGCCTCAATGAATGTGACTGCCGACTGTCGGCTGTCAGACTGAAAAACCTTCTCTCCGCACAATAGGAAATCTACGACTGCCTCCCGGGTAAGAGTACCCGATTTCCTCAACTCCCTTTTACATTGTTTTGGATAATAGCGGATTGCTTATACTTTTAAGTATCCAAAATCCAGATCAATGAAAACCACTTTGAAAAAACCGGTGGCGATTGTAGGTTATTCAGGTCATGCCTACGTTATTATCGACATCCTTTTAAACGCCGGCCGGCTGGTCACTGCTTATTGCGACCAGGAAGAAAAATCAATCAACCCTTATCATCTCACGTATCTCGGTAAAGAAAACGAGGTTATCAACAAACTGAAAAGGTTTGACTTTTTCGCTTGCGTGGGACATAACGGTATCCGCGAAAAGATTCATACTCAACTCAGCCAATATTTAGGTAATCCTATCAACGCTATTCACCCGAGTGCAGTTATTTCAGCTTCTGTGAAAATGGGCGATGGGATCATGATCGCGGCAAATGCTACGATCAATCCAATGGCTGAAATAGGCAGAGGAGTTATTTGTAATACTTCCAGCAGCATCGATCATGAATGTATCATCGGTGACTTTAGTCATATTGCACCGGGCGTTGTGCTTTGCGGCAACGTTCAGGTAGGAAGAAGCACTTTCATCGGCGCCAATTCAGTTATCCGCCAGGGAATCGTGATCGGTGACAATGTCACCATCGGTGCGGGTACAGTTGTCGTCAAGGATATCCCGGATAATGCCATCGTGGTAGGTAACCCGGCAAGAAGACTGGTCAAAAAATCGGCACGTCTTATTAAAGCAGCTTAACCAGCCTCTAACGATAGTCGATTGTGTAGTTGAAAATTTATAAGTCGGAAATCAGAAAATCATCTCGGATAATAGGGAATTTTTTGGTTTCTGGCTTTTTAATTTTGACTTGAAGGTGTTGATTTCTTCCTCATTATCTGTGAAATCCTGCGCATTCCTTTCACCCTCGTTTCCTACCTTTGCAGTTCTTTACAAGCCAGCAAATTCATGAAATACCCGCAGGAACTGAGTGTATTGTTTTTAAGCAAGAAAGATAATGTGTATGCACAGAGGGCTGCTGACTTTATCAGCCACCATTTTCGCCAACCTGTGCTGTTCTCAGGCGACCGGAAAGAGCCTTTACCACCCGAAGTACTGAACTGGAAAGGCGACCTGATGATCTCTTTCATTTCCTCCTGGGTGTTCCCGAAAACTTTATTGGAAAATGCCGACTACGCGGCTATCAATTTTCATCCTGGTAGTCCCGAATATCCGGGAACAGGTTGTACCAACTTTGCCATTTACAATGGTGAGAAAGAATACGGCGTTACCTGTCATCATATGAAAGCAACGGTTGATTCAGGAAATATCATTGCCGTCAAACGTTTTCCGATAAAAGAAGAAGATAGTGTGTATGATGTCACACAGCAATGCTATAAGCTGATCGAAGAGATGTTTTATGAGGTAATGGATTGTATCTTGCAGGCTCGTACATTGCCGGTATCAGGTGAGCATTGGAAACGCAAACCTTATACGCGCAAACAACTGAATGAACTGTGTGAGATCAGTCCCGGTATGACAGAAGAAGAAATTGCCAAACGAATAAAAGCAACAACATATAAAACTCCCTGGGCGTTTACGAAGATCGGCAACAGGATTTTTAAATTACAATCATAATATCAGAATATCCATGATTCAGGAAGCCACATTAAAAAAATCAATCAGCCCACTGACAGGCAAAGAATATGAAATACCTGTTAACGTTGATGATAAAGAAGGACTTGATCGTTTTGTAGCAGGTCATCCCGGTAAGAAAGTAGTCGTTGTACAAGGTCTTGGATTTGTCGGCTCGGTGATGAGTCTTGTTGTAGCAAATGCATTAACAGAAGAATATGCAGTGATCGGAATTGATTTGCCTACTCCTGCCTCCTGGTGGAAAATCCAATCCATCAATGAAGGATTGTTCCCCGTTGTCGCTGATGATCCGAAGATTGGCCAGTTTTATAAACAAGCACGCGAGAAGAAGAATCTATATGCTACCTCAGATCCTTATGCCTACAGCAAAGCAGATGTGATCGTAGTTGATATTAATCTTGATGTAAAAAAACAATCGAATGGTCACGGTCAGTTGAAAGATTATACTGTTGATCTTACTCCGTTTCGCAAAGCCATTGAAAGCATCGGTACTTATTGCAAACCTGCGGTATTGGTATTGGTAGAAACAACAGTACCGCCGGGTACCTCAGGTAAAATAGTAAAGCCAATGCTCGAAGAAGCATTGCAAAAAAGAGGTTGGCCCATTGATCAGTTGAAAGTGGGGCACTCTTATGAGCGCGTAATGCCTGGTCCTAAATATGTAGACTCTATTCAGAATTTCTACCGCGTTTTCTCCGGTGTAGATGAGAAGAGCGCAACGGCTACTGAAAATTTTCTTCGTACCGTTATCCGCACAGATGAATATCCATTAACAAGATTGGGGAATACACAAGCCACTGAAATGGCAAAGGTGCTGGAAAATTCTTACCGCGCTATGAACATTGCCTTCATGGTAGAGTGGAGCCGTTTTGCTGAAGAAGCGGGCGTGGATATTTACGAAGTAGTCAATGCTATCCGTATGCGTCCTACGCATAAAAATATTATGTTGCCCGGATTGGGAGTAGGAGGTTATTGCCTTACTAAAGATCCATTGCTGGCGAGCTGGGCCAAGATGAATTTGTTTGGCAGTGATGAAAAACTTACGCAAAGTGAAATAGGTGTACAAATCAATGATCGTATGCCTTATTACGCATTCGATTTTCTTAAATCACAATTCAAGGGTTCATTAAAAGGAAAGAAAGTACTGCTGCTTGGTGTTAGCTACTTAAATGATGTAGGTGATACCCGTTATACACCGGTGCAGGGATTTTTTGAACAACTGCAGGAAGCAGGTGCTGAAGTGATATTGCATGATCCGCATGTAGTGTATTGGGAAGAAAAGGATATGAAACTGAATAATGAACTTTCGCCATTATTAAAAGATACATACGATGTAGTCATCATCACCACTGGTCATAAAGATTATAGGAACAATCCTGAGTTAATCAATTCATTGATGGAAAAATCACCAACATTTATCTATGACACAATTGGTGTGTTGACAAATGATGAAATCAAGAAGCTTGGAGAAAAGCACACGGTGAAAGTAATCGGAAGAGGCGACTTGTAATTTTATAAAATACATTAGCCGCGGATGCACAGATATCGCCTTCGGC
>JBDTPD010000316.1:0-5485 GCA_039932855.1 Chitinophagaceae bacterium
ATTTACTAACTAAACCCTAAAAATGAGAAAAAAACACCTTTTCCATTTGTTGTTGGGATACTTCTGTTGATTTTTGAGTAAACACTGAATTGCTATATAGCAGAAAAAGCATTGCACAAATGATCAGATTTTTTTTGCCACGGATGTACGGATCGCCTCCGGCGATCATAATCCGTGCATCCGTGACAAAAAATGTTTTTATAAAATCAGCGATAGACATTGTTCAAATTTAACGATTGCCCTTAGCCCATGGTTTCAACTATGGGAGCGGAGATTGCGAATGAGAAATGAATGATTATTCATAGGGTTAAATGATTTCGGCACTTCAGTTTTCGTGGTTTTCTCACGTTTTCGTCGACCCATGGTTGAAACCATGAGCTAAGGGCCAATCTGAAATTGATGTTTCATTAAACATCCATAATTATTATGATTAAATTACTTAGCGAGTTCGCTTATTGATTTCATGCACTCTATTTTTTAAATTTTATTGGATAAAGAGAAAAACCATAATGATAAGCCTTTGCTTCTACCTGATATTTTTCCAACGGCGCGGCTACATCGCTCCAGCTATCATTTCCACCAACACCCATTTGTATAAGATCGATATTGAGTGTAATATACCCGGCATCAGTTAGTTTATTCGTGTGACGCGCCAATTGAATATTCTCTTCGGTATAGGGCCATGCACTCATGCTGAGTAAACTATCGGCCACGATCATAAGACCATTTTGTGCAGGATTAGTCAATCGCATCCAGCGCACATCCGTTCTGTTTCCATTTTCCTGTGGTACCACATACGGTTCCATAAAATCTGTGATTGATTTTTGATAAATGCCAACATCGGAGCCATAACGCCTGTCAATATAATTTTCCAAAGGACCTCTTCCATACCATTCAATATGATCATAGCTTTTTTCAATCCCCATTTGCATACCTACTTTGGGAATATTCGGTAAGCCGGGTTTTGGATCAAGGCTATATTCGACATGAATAGTTCCATTACTGTTAATCGTGTATTTCACCATTACCAAAGCGCTATCATGAATCAGGCTGTATTGACTGGTTATACTGACGATCCCTTTCACTTTATTAGTTGCAGATATATTTACAAGTTTAAGATCATTATCAAACCAGGGTTTCAATTTCTTATCCGCCTTCCATCCGCGCTTATCATTATCAGTTAAGGGACGGGTAAAATGCGGCAACATGGGAGCAAATACCTGTTCTTTTTCCTGATATTTATAAGAAGTTAATGCGCCATTGACTTTATTGATAGTAGTAGTAAATTCTTTTCCTTTTATTTCGTAGGCCGTTGCGTTCTCATTAATTACTATCGGTGGAAAAGAAGTAACCGCATCTTTTTTTGGCGATGCGGCTGCTATAAGAAATTGATTAGAGGCAATCTCAAAGCCTTTAGGCGCCCACGTTTCATCTTTGCGTAACAGGAACCGGACAGTCAGATAATCTTCTTTCGTATTTTTTGGAAAAGAAATGTATGGTGAGAAATTAAGCACTGTATCTTTTCCGGCAGGCAGATTCAAAAAACCCATATCTACATCTCTTACCTGCTTACCATCTACCAGTAACAAAAAATGCATGTTATATTCATTGACATTTTTTACAGCACCGCGGTTAGTAATTTTTATTTCACAATTTGCTGCATTGATCAATTCACATTCTATTGGCTGAAAAACACGTTTACATTCATACATCGCTGCTTTAGGTCTGCCATCAGCCGCAACCAACCCTTTAATTGTAAAATTGTCAAAGTATCGCTCACCGAAATCACCGCCATATGCATAGTATTCAACACCTGCAGAATCTTTCTTCAATAATCCCTGGTCCTTGAATTCCCAGATACAACCACCAATGATTCGCTTCGTCATTCTCCATTGATCCCATAGGTCTTTAATATTGCCAACACTGTTTCCCATAGCATGCGCATATTCACAAAAGAAGATCGGACGATGATCACCATTATCCTGGTTAGCCAGTAATGGCGCTGTGTACATAGCAGGATACATTCGACTGATCACATCTACATAATACTGATCGATGGGGTTCTGTACCCGATGCGAATGATCATTTGATTTTAAATAACGCGGATCAGATGGATCAATGTATCCTTCTTCCTTTGGACTACCCATCGCTGGTTCATAATGCACTGGCCTGGTAATATCAAAATCATGTAACCACGCTGCCATAGCAGCATGATTTGGTCCGCGACCAGCTTCATTACCCAAACTCCAGAAAATAATTGACGGATGATTTTTATCACGCAGCGCCATTCTTGTACAACGATCGAGATAGGCGCCTGTCCACGCAACGTCATTACTTAATTTTCCTCCCAGTCCATGCGTTTCGAGATTCGCTTCATCAATAACAAGAATACCAAACTGATCACAAAGATCAAGCAGGTAAGGATCGGAAGGATAATGACTGAGACGAATGCAATTAAAATTAAACTGCTTGATTGTTTTTACATCCTGCAAAATATCTTCCCTGCTCAATGCCTTTCCTTTCGTCGGATGATGATCAGGGCGATTGACACCATATAAATAAGTGAGTTTCCCATTGATCAGCAGTTTACTATCATCTTTTGAAAACTCAATGGAACGGAAACCAAGTTTACAACTCTTAACTTCCATAATATTTCCGGATGAATCCTGTAGTGATAGCACCAGCGTATATAAATTCGGTTCTTCCGCACTCCATTTAGCCGGATCATGCACCGTCGCTTCAAATAAACCAAATTTTACATTATCTAATCTTGGATAAATTTCATTGATGATGGACTCTACCGTTTTTTCTAATGGCTTTTCAAAAACAGCTTGATTATTCTTATCATATAATTGAATACCTAATTTATATCCAGGCACTTCTTTTCCTGTAAAATTTTCTATACGCGGACGAATACTCAGCAAGGCATCTTTATAAGCTTTATCCAATTTTGCCTGGTAAAAAAAATCAGCAATTCGCAAAGGTGGTTCAGCCATTAAATACACTTCACGATGAATACCACTCATGCGCCATTGATCCTGGTCCTCGAGAAATGAACCATCGCTCCAGCGAATAACCCATACGGATATCACATTTTCTCCATCATGTAAATAAGGAGTGATATTAAATTCGGATGGAAGAAAACTATCTTCTGCATAGCCAGCGAATTTTCCGTTGATCCAAAGTTTATAAGCCGAACTAACTCCACCGAAATGAAGTGTAATGTTCATGCCTTTCCAATTAGCTGGCGCCGTAAAACTGCGCTGGTAACAACCAACACCATTATAATCTTTCGGCACATAAGGTGGATTCACAGGACGAAACGGATATACAGCACTTTTGTAAATAGGTTTATCATATCCCTGCATTTCCCAATTGGATGGAACAGTTATTTTTTTCCAACCGCTGACTTTATTTTTATAAAAATCGATTGGTGCATCGGACGGTTTTAACGCAAAAGAAAAATCCCATTCACCATTTAATGATAAATAACGACCCGATTTATCACGATCGCCAGATATTGCATCATTTATAGTAGCGAAAGAATAGGCTGTAACTCTCGATGGTTCCCTGTTGATACCACTGACTGTTGGATCCTCATAGGGTTCACGATCATATATTGTCGGTGCATCAGGAATAGCAGCGGGGGTTTTATCAACCAGCTGACCAAACACAAGAGATTGTGCTAATAAAAAAAATACAAGTATAAAAAGTCTGTTCATTTTTTATTTATCAAAATATTTGTTCGCAGTTCCTGAACGGGTTCGTTGCCACTTAATTGATAATTAGTCTGCGTGTCTGCTACCGGTCGCTTGCGCCAATAGTTTGCCAGTATCGACCCGGAAATATTCATCCAGGGACTAAAGACCGCAGCAGGTAATCCGACAGTACCTAATTTTCCCATGCCCCCTGCAAGACCGGATGCCATTCCGCCATTCTGCAAGCCTACTTCAAATGCAATAGTGCGCGATGAGTTTTTATCCAATCCAAATAAACGACCAAGCCAATAACCAAAGAAATAACCAGCTGCATTATGAATAACAGCTGCTAAGAATAATATTAAACCAACCTTCAACAGGTTCTCATATCCCGCAGCAGTAGTAACCGTAGTAAAATAAATGATCCCAAACATAGAGAAATAAGGCATGATGCTATCCAGTTTAGAAAAACGTTTCCACAACTGGTGATAGATCACACCAGCGATGATAGCGCCTAACAGGAACCCAAAGATTTCAAGCGACTGTAATAACTCTGCTGATAAAACAGTTGATTGCAAGAAACTCCACCAGCCTAATGGTAATACTATCAACCATAAAGCAGCTATGACAAATAATATTCTCACAACCTTTCTACCTTTTACCGATGCATTTTTTAAATAATCATGCAACAGAGCGGCAGCAATCGGCACAATGACGATTTTGATGATCTCCATCATCATTGTGACAAAATTTACTTTTATCAGTGTGCCCCCAAATAATTTCATTAATAAAGGTGTGAGAAAAGGCGCAGCGATAGTTGCCATCGCAGTTACGATCACTGACAATACCAGGTTTGCTTTTGCCAGGTACACCATCACGTTCGAAGCGAGACCGCTGGAACAGGAACCTATAAGTATAATACCAGCTGCTATTTCATCTTCAAAGTGAAAGATCTTTGTCAATAACAATCCCATCAACGGCATTATGGTGAAATGACAGAATAATCCGATGGCAACACCTTTACCTGTTTGACCAATACCGGAAAAATCTTTCAAGCTCATTTGAATTCCCATTCCAAACATGACTAGCTGAATGACGACGAGCATCAGCCATTTATTTCTCAAATCAAATGAACCCCATTTCGTAAAAGCTTCCGGAAACATCATGCCTGCTACTACCGCAACGATGATCCACGCGGTATACCGGTAACCTTTCAATGAAGTAACCGATCCAAGACCAATGGCTAATGAAACAGCAGCAACTATCGCGCATGATCTATACAATACCGGGGAAGACATAGCAATGCCAACCATCAATAAGACGATGGCCAATCCACTACACCATAAACATACCCGGTTGAATAGTTGCATTCGCTAATCTTATTACGTTATAATAAAGAAGCAAGATATTTGATCGCCACAGGTGGACTTGCCAGGATCGGTATTTTTTTATCCTCTTCATCCAATGTATCTACTACGCGTGCCATTGATGCTTGCGCCAGAAGAATAACATCTACTGAAGCTGATAATTCTTTTAAAGCAGCAGCGACCATTTTATCATGAGTAGCTGCATCGCCACTCATTAATGCATCAAAAGCGCCTTCACATAATTTTGATGTCAATACAATTTCTTTACCAGCTGCCGCGGCTCTTCTTTTCACCAGGTCACTTGTGGGTGCCAGCGTAGTAGGTAGTGTAGCAATGACGCCGATTCGCTTTCCTGTTTGTACCGCTTTATCAGTCATCGGTTGATCCACACGCAGCACGGGAACTTTTGTGAGTGCAGCT